>JAPLKX010000550.1 GCA_026387845.1 Candidatus Hydrogenedentota bacterium
GAGTGCGGCAGCTTGCTGCCGCTTTTCTTCCGTCGCGGTCATTCCACTCTTGATATTCCTCTTGCATGATCATCTCCCACGCCGGGGGTTGGGGCATTTGGCCATAACCGGCACGCAACTAAAGCGGTAGCAAGCTGCCGCACTCCATATCAAATGCCCATATCGGCGTTCAGGCTCTCGAGTTCCTGCCCAATCCAGTTGATGACGGACCCGACGGTGTCTTCGAGCGGAACGACGCCGGTTTCGCCGGTGCTTCTGCGTTTGTACTCGATTTGGCCCGCCGCGATGTTCCGCTGGCTGACGATGAGGCGGACGGGTATGCCGAGCAGGTCGGCGTCCGCGAATTGTACGCCAGGCGACGCGTTTCGGTCGTCGTATAGCACCTCGATGTTCGCCACGGCAAGACGTTGGTACAGGCGCTCGGCGTGCTCGCGGACGTCCGGGTTGTCGAGCTTGAGCGCGTTGATGTGCACCTGCCACGGCGCGACGGACATCGGCCACTTTGGGCCGTACTGGTCGTGATGGGCTTCGATGATCGAACTGATCAGCCTGCCCACGCCGATCCCGTACGATCCCATCACAGGATGATGCGACTTGCCCTGCGCGTCCGTGAACGTCATTCCCATCGAGGCGGTGTATTTGACGCCAAGCTGGAACGTGTTGCCGACTTCGATGCCTCTGCGCAGGTTGAGTGTCCCGGAACACAGCGCGCAGGCCGCGCCGTCCGGCACGCGCCTGATGTCGCACGTCTCGATGCCGGGCAGGTCGCGCGCGAGGTTGAAATTGACGCAGTGGTAGTCGGGCTCGTTTGCGCCGCACACCAGGTTACCTGATTGAGCGATGGTCTCATCCACCAGCACGTTGATCTTGTCGCGGTCGAGGCCCATCGGCGAGGCGTAACCCGGCACAGCCCCCGCCGAGACAATCCGCGCCTCGTCAGCGGGCACGGGCCATTTCTGGATCAGCGTGGCCACTTTCGAATCGTTGACATCGAGGTCGCCCCGGATCAGCGCTACAACCAGCCGGCCCGCGTGATCCGAATCGTAAAAGACGACTTTTGCGGTCTTTCGCGGCGGGACACGGAGAAATTCGGCCACTTCTTCGATGGTTTTCTTGCCGGGCGTGTGGACTTTTTCGAGGGGCAGAGCATCTTCGGGAAACGCTTCGACCCGCCCCGTGGCGACTTCCATGTTGGCCCGGTACGAGCAGGTGTCGCACACGGCGATGGTGTCTTCGCCCACGTCGGTGAGCAACGTGAACTCGTGCGCTTTGAGCCCGCCCATGATGCCCGTGTCCGACTCGACCATCTCGATCTGCGGCAGCCCCACGCGGAAAAAGATGCGTTTGTACGCCATGCAACACTGCCGGTAGAACCGGTGGAGGTCCTCGATCGAGGCGTGAAACGAGTAGGCGTCTTTCATGGTGAACTCGCGGACGCGAATCAGCCCGCCGCGCGACCTCGGTTCGTCGCGAAACTTGGTTTGGATCTGGTAAATCATGAGCGGCAGTTGCGAATAGCTGCTGATCTCGTTGCGTGCCAACGCGACCGCAGATTCCTCGTGAGTCATCCCCAGCAACATGGCGTGGCCGGTCCGGTCGGTAAACCGCGCCAGCTCCAGCCCCACGGTCTGGTACCGGCCCGACTCCTCCCACAGTTCGCGCGGCAGAACCACGGGCATCAGGACTTCCTGACCGCCCAGCCGGTTCATTTCGCTTCGCAGGATGCCTTCGATTTTCCGCGCAACGCGCATGGCCGGCGGCAGGAGCGAATAGATGCCGTTGGCCACCTGCCGCACGTATCCGCCGCGCAGCAAAAACGCGTGCGATGGCAGCGTCGCCTCGACGGGCTGCTCCTTGTACCGGTTGCCCACCAACTGGCTCATCCGCATGTCGCTAAACTCCTTATGCTTTCGCGAGGTGATCGTGCGGTGGGGTCGAGCTCCTGCTCGACCGATGCCTTCACTGCCTACCTGCGGTTCCTCCACCACCGCCGCCACCCGGTCGCGCGGGAGCGCGACCCCACCCACCCAATCACTTTCCGCTCTTAATCCACTCCGTGTTGAACACGCAGTGGCGGATGCACTTTCCCTTGTCCGCTGAAAACGAATAGGTCGCATGCAGCAGGCCGTCCTCCGATTGTATCAGCGACGGGTAGGCAAAACTGGTGCCTCCGTCGCCGGACGGTTCCATGGTGCGTTTCCACTTCCACGTCGCGCCTTCGTCATCCGACAACGCGGCGGCGAGCCTGTTGCGAGACGTTTCCGTGTCGTTGAAGACCATCACCCAGGCGCCGTCTCGCAGGCGGATCACCTCGAGGCTTGAACCGGGGTTGGGGATCTCCGTGTCCAGCGCGTTGGACCAGGTCTCGCCGTCGTCAGTCGAGGTGCTCAGCATGACGCGGCCGGGTTCGCCGCCGGAATCGCGGAGGTAGGCGCAGATTGTGCCGTCGTTCTTCCGCACGAGCGTTGGCTGGATTGGCCCCGCGCCGACGATCGGCCCGCTGGCCCGCCACGTCACGCCGGCGTCGTCCGAGATGCCCACCAGCGAGATGTTGAACCCGTCGTTGTAGAGGGGCAACAGGAGGCGGCCCGATGGGAGCGCGAGCGGATGGATCCGCGTCATCCAGCCCAACTCCCGTTTGAGCGGATCTTTGGCGGCCTCGACTATAAGCTCGGAATACGGCGGCGCATATTCGCCCCACATCCCGCTGTCGATGCGCAGTTCCCGGAATTTTTCCTCCAAGATGACGGGGAAATCTTCCCCTGGTTTCAGGTTAATCACGTCCTGCCAGTCCCATTTCGGCGGTCCGTCGTTCTGGAAATCGGAAGCGCGCCGGTACTTGAGCAGCGAGAACTGCCACTTGTGCGCCAGCACGGGTATCCAGAACAGCCACAGCCGCTGCTGCCCGTCCACGTGCAGCACCGGGTTGCAGTCGGGGAACCCGGGCGTGTCGGCCATCTGGAACACCTCACTCCACTCCGCCGCGCCGGCTTTGAGGCGCGCGCCCTGGATCTGGACGTCGTCGGCGCTTCGCTCGCCCGACCCGTAAAACCACGCAGACAGGAAGTCGCCGTTGGGACACTGCACGATGCTGCTGCCATGGACGTGCTTGCCCTGGAGCGGGAATATGTTTTGAGTTTGGAAAACAGGCGCGGCATGGGCCGCCGCAACGCCCAGAATGGCGGCAACCGCTAACAGGAATGGCTTTCTCATTTCAACCCCTCCGGTTTCATTCCACTTCCATGACTATAAACAAACCACAAGGCCAAATGGTAGGCCAACGCGCCGAAGCAAACCCGCGTCGCCGAAGTCGGCCGTGCAGGCGGGACGCCCGCACCACAATCGGGGCCCTATTGCGCCTCTGCGCGAACCAAACCGGAATTCTCCGGCTTCAAGGCGAAATGCGCTATAGTATTTCCGGCTGGGAGAAGAGTCATGACTATCGCTCGTACTTTCTTTGCGTTGACGTTTCTATGTACGTGTGCGGCAACAGCGGTTGCAGCGGCGGATGTCTTTCCCGCCGAAAGCTGGGAGGAACGCCCGCCGGCTGAACTTGGGATGGACGGGGCGGCCCTGTCGGCGCTGTCGGAATCGCTGGGCGGCCGGGGCTGCGTGATCCGGGGCGGATACGTGGTGCATAAATGGGGCGATCAGGCTGAACGGGGCGACTGGGCGTCGTCGGGAAAGCCGGTGCTGAGCACGCTGCTGTTTTTTGCCATCCAGGAGGGGCTGATAGCGGGGGTAGACTTCCGCCTGGTTGATCTGGGCTGGCCGCTGGCGGAGAAAGACCGGGCGATGACGTTTGCCCATCTGGCGAATATGATGAGCGGGTATGCGCGGCCCGAACCTCCCGGCGAAGCGTGGGCTTACAACGATTACGCGATCCAGTTGTACCAGCAGTCGCTGTTCGACAAGGTGTTCAAAGAACCGCCCCGTGACGCGGCCTGCGATCCGAACCGGCTTGGCGCGCTGGGGTTTCAGGACGGACTCGAGTTTCGGACAACGAACCGGCGGATGTCGGCGAGCGTGCGTGATTTTGCGCGGATCGCGTATTTCTGGCGGCACAAAGGCCGGTGGGGCGACCGGCAAATTCTGGCCCAGCACTTTTTCGACGAATACCAGCGCCCGTACGTGCCCAAAGACTTGCCCGATACGCAGAAGGCTGAAACCAACGACTACCTGGGTATCGGCACGTACGGGGGCAACTCGGACCATTTCAGCCATTTCGGCCCGGGCATCTACGGGTTCAACTGGTGGTTCAACGCGACGGGCCGGTTGCATCCGAACACGTTGACGTGGCCGGACGCGCCCGAAGACACCTTTATGAGCGTCGGGGCGAGGGGCAACAACTCGGTCATGATTCCGAGCCTGGATTTGGTGCTGGTGAGCGCGATGGGCGATTGGGGCGAACTCGAACCGGGCAATCCGGACAATAAGTTCAACCGTCATCTGAAGCTGCTGGTTTTGGCGCTGCGCGATCAGCCCGCAAGTGAAGGCCAAGTGACAATCAGGCAGTGGGGACCGTATACGCCGTCGTTCTCAAGCGGGGCGCAACATGACAACCCGTTCCTGGCGCCGTTCAGTGCCACCGTGACGCGGCCTGACGGGACGTCGTTCGAAATGCCGGGCTTTTACGATGGGAACGGGGCGTGGAAAGTGCGCGTGGGGCCGGGTATGCGAGGCCATTGGACCATCAAGACGCATTCAGGCGATCCGGAGCTCGACGGAAAGGATGCGGCGTTTGAATGCGTGGGCGCGTCGTCGAACCAGCACGGCCCGGTCCGCGTCGACCCGGATCACCCGCACCATTTTGTCCACGCCGACGGCACCAGGTGGTTTCACCTCGGCTACGAGTGCGACTGGCTGTGGGCGCTCGATATGGACAAGCCGGACTTGCCGGTGGCCGGACCGTTCCTCGACAAGCTGGCCGCGAACGGGTTTGACCTCGTTGTGATGAACGTGTTCGCGTATGACTGCGACTGGCGCAAGGGGACCACCGGGCCGGACGATTATGGCCCACCAATGATGTTGCCATGGCCCGGCACCAACGACGCGCCCGACCACACCCGGCTCAACCTGCCGTTCTGGCATCATTACGACCGCGTCATCCAGGCCATGTACGACCGCGGCATACAGGCGCATATCATGATTAAGGTCTACAACAAAATGGTCAACTGGCCCGCCAAAAACAGCGAGGGCGAGGACCTATACCTGCGGACGCTCGTGGCGCGGTATGCCGCATACCCAAACATCATCTGGGACTTCTCAAAAGAAGCTCACCGCGACAAAGACGCCGAGTACAAGCTGGGCTACATGCGGCGGCTGAAAGACCTCGACCCGTACCACCGGCTCATGACCAACCACGACGACGACGGACTGTATAACAAAGGCGCGTTTGACGGCCTGCTCGATTTCCGGTCCGACCAGCAGCACGAGAACTGGCACGAAATGATTCTCAAGCAACGCGAACAGCACAACTGGCCCGCCGTCAACATCGAGTTCGGCTACGAATGGGGCGCGGGCGGCGAGAAAGACTGCACCTACGAAGTCGTGCAATCCGCCGAGGAACAAAGCCGGCGCGCATGGCTCATCTGCATGGCCGGCGGATACCCCACCTATTACTACACCTACACCGCCTGGGACGTCATCCGCCCCAACGACACGCCCCCCGGCTACGCCTACATGCGCACCCTGCGCCAGATCTTCGAAAAAACCGCCTATTGGGAGATGGAGCCGGCGGACGGGCTCGTTGATCATGGCTACTGCCTCGCAAACCCCGGCAAGGAATATCTCGTCTATCTCGAAAAAGCCGGCCCGGTCACACTCAAACTGGACGCCGCGGGAAAACCCATGCAAGCCACCTGGTTCCACACCCTCACCGGCGAAACCAGGGACGCCGGACCCGTTTCGGGAACGCCGGCAACTTTGTCGCCGCCCGTCGATTGGGCTGATGCGCCGGTTGCCCTTTGGCTTTTCCGGAAGTCCCACTGAACAGGAAATGGTTGGCGTACCCGAGAATGACACCAATCTGGAAGTCTTGTATACTTGTGGAGGGTTCATCAAGCGAGGTTCTTGGGAAAATGGATTTACCTATAGAGATCGATCAAGAACGGCTCGCGGCTTTTTGCCGCGGACACCACCTTACCAAACTGGCGTTGTTTGGTTCGGTGTTGACGGACCAGTTTACGCCGGACAGCGACGTGGACGTGCTTTTCGAATATGATCCGGAACACATTCCTTCCTTATTTGAAGTGGTGCGTATGGAGCGGGAATTGTCGGAAATCCTTGGACGCAAGGCCGACATGCGGACCCCTCAGGATCTCAGCCGCTATTTTCGCGACGACGTCGCACGGAACGCGCTGGTACAGTATGTTGCTTGACGCCGACATCAACCGGCTCCGGCACATGGCCGAGGCCGTGGAGGAGATTCTGCACTACGCACAAGGGCGCACTCCTCAATCACTCCTCACAGATCGTCCGTTGCAGCACTTGATTCTCAGAAATCTGGAGATTTTGGGCGAGGCGGCTTCCCGCATTTCCTTGCCATACCGTCAAGAACACCCCGAGATTCTCTGGCGTGATATGATCGACCTGCGCAACCGCCTAATCCATGTCTATTTCGACTTGAACTTGGATGTCATCTGGAAAACCGTTAAGCAGGACCTTCCCCAAATGCTTCCCATGCTCGAATCCCTTCTGGATCGAGAACGACCACGTTAGCCCTTGTCCTTTTCCCTCTCCTTATCCGCTTGTTTCCCGAGACTCGCCACATGTAACAAAAGGCTTTTGGGCGGGATTTGGAGGCGGTGGCGGAGGCTGTCGCGCAGGCGGATTTGGCCGCGACTGCGGTGGGCGTCAACGTGCTGGCGAAGGTGGCGCCGGGGCTGGCGGAAGGGTTACGGCGGCGGTTCGACCGCGACCCGGAACGGCCGCTGAACATCATCGTGTGTGAGAACATGATCGACGCCGGCCCGTACCTCCGTGCCAGAGTGAAAGAACACCTGCCGGCGGCTTACCACGAGGCGCTCGATGCGCGGGTGGGGTTTGTCGAGGCGTCGATAGGTCGGATGGTGCCGGTGATGACGCCCGAGATGAAAGCCGAAGACCCGCTGCTCGTATGCGTCGAGGCGTATTGCGACCTGCCGGTGGACGCGGCCGGGTTCAAAGGTCCGGTGCCGCCGCTGGCACATATGCAGCCGCGGTCGAATTTCAAAAGCTACGTCGAGCGCAAGCTGTTCGTCCATAATGCCGGCCACGCGTCGACCGCGTACCTCGGCTATCTCCGCGGCCACGAGTACGTCTGGCAGGCGATCGGCGACCCACGCGTGCGCGCCGAGGTCGATAAGGCGATGGGGGAGACGCGGGCCGGGCTGGTGCGCAAGCACGGATTCGCGCCCGAAGAGCTCGACGCGCATTGGGAAGACCTCACGCGCAGGTTCGCCAACAGAGCGTTGGGCGACACCGTGGCGCGTGTTGCCGGCGACCCCTTGCGGAAGCTGGGCCCGCGCGACCGCCTTGTCGGCGCGGCCCTGATGTGCCTGGAACAGGGCGTCTCGCCGCGCCACGTGGCGTTTGCGACCGCCGCCGCAATCCGATACGATCATGCCAGCGACGTTTCGGCGCAACGACTGCGCGAAGTTTATCGCCAACACGGACTTGATGGGGTGCTGATGCAAATTTGCCACGTTCTCTTGGACTCGCCGCTCGCCGGGCTTATCCGCGAGGGCGACCAACGCCTCCAGCGTGAAGGCTGGATCCGGTAAGGAAAATCATGCACGAAATCGTGATGCCTCAGATGGGCCAGTCGGTTGAAGAAGCCTCGATTGTGATGTGGTTGAAGAAGGAAGGGGAGACGGTGGCGCAGGGGGAGCCGCTCTTCTCGATCCAGACCGACAAGGCCGAGATTGAATGTGAATCGACCGCGGCCGGCGTGTTGCGCAAGATCATCGTCCAACCGGACGCGGTGGTGCCGGTGCTGACGGTCGTGGCGCTCGTCGGGACCGCGGACGAACCGATGCCGGATCTCACCCAGTACGGCGGCAACGGCGGCGGGCGTGCAGGCGAGACGCCCGCACCACAACAGCGGCCCAAGCCGGCGGCCTCGGCGCCTGCCGCGGCGGTTGTTGCGGGTGTTGGCGCTGCCACGGCTGTATCGCCCCGCGCACGTGCAAAAGCGCTCGAGTTGGGCATCGACGCGTCCCGAATCGCCGGAACCGGCGCGGGCGGGCGCGTTATTGAAGCCGACGTTGCCGCATACGCGGCTCAACTGAAAGCCGTCAAGGCCAGCCCGGTCGCCAGGCGCGTCGCGCAAAACGCCGGCATCGAGCTTTCCTTGCTTACGGGTTCCGGCCCCAGCGGAAAAATTATGAAAGCCGACGTCACCGCCCCGCCGCCGAAAGCCGCGCCGGCCGGCCCCGGAACGCCGGGCAAGGTCGAACGCATCCCCCTGACGCAGATGCGCAAAATCATCGCCAAGCGCATGACGGAGAGCAAGTTCTCGGCCCCGCACTATTACATCACCGTCGAGATTGACATGTCGGCGGCCAGGGACTTCCGGGCGGGCGTCACCGCGTACAAATTGTCGTATACCGACCTGGTGTTGCGGGCGGTCGTCAACACGCTGGCCGAATTCCCGGTAAGCTGCTACCGGATGACTTCACCGGCAACACGTTCACGGTCTCGAACCTCGGCCCATACGGCGTCGACCATTTCACGGCCATCATCAACCAGCCGGACAGCGCCATCATCGCCGTCGGCCTCATGAAAGACCGGCCGGTCGTCGTCGACGGCGGCATCTACATCCGGCCGATTATGAAACTGACCATGTCCAGCGACCACAGAGTCATCGACGGCGTGCTGGCCGCTCAGTTCATGGGCCGGCTGAAAGCCATCATGGAGACGGCGGCCTTTTAAACGCGCATAAGGGCTGTTTGGAGTGCGCAAGCTTGCTTGCGCTTTGGACGGCCATCGTGGCCTACGAAAGCGGCAGCAAGCTGCCGCACTCCAAATAGTGGCGAATTTCAAGTTACGTGTACATACAGCGGAAGGCGAGGAGCGATTGACGAATGGTTTCTTGTGATGTTGTCATAATAGGTTCGGGCCCGGGCGGTTACGTAGCGGCGATCAGGGCGGCACAGCGAGGCGCAAAGACTGTCGTGGTCGAACGCTGGGAGCTTGGTGGTGTGTGTCTTAATACCGGCTGCATCCCTACAAAAACGCTCATCCATACCGCCGAAATGTATCACAACATCAAGCGGGCCAAAGAGTTCGGGATAGACGTTCC
>JAPLKX010000171.1 GCA_026387845.1 Candidatus Hydrogenedentota bacterium
CCGAGGTTCAACTCGACGCGGACGTCCTTCGCTGGTTCGGGCCGGTAATTGACAAGATGCACGAGCCACCGGTCGGCCTGCCGGGTTACCTCCGCGTAGACGCCCGGCATCGAGTCGCACGAAACAGTCAGCATAGGCCGCCCGTCCAGCATCTTGGCAAGCGCGGCAACGACATCATCTTCAGGTTTGACGCGCAGCACGCGCGCCGGGTCTTGCAGATCGTCAAACGCCGGCGCCGGTCTCGGCTCCATCCACTC
This sequence comes from Candidatus Hydrogenedentota bacterium, assembly GCA_026387845.1. Classification (GTDB taxonomy): domain Bacteria; phylum Hydrogenedentota; class Hydrogenedentia; order Hydrogenedentales; family SLHB01; genus JAPLKX01. The sequence continues at coordinate 258 of JAPLKX010000171.1, forward strand.
GTTGTGCGTGCCCGCCTCGCCGACAATCAGGAGCCGGCCGCCGCGTGAGACGTACCCGCGGATCTGCTCGACGTGCCGGTCCGACAACGCCGGGCACCCCGCCAGCACCAGCGCCCGGTATTTATCGAGATCGGCCAGTTGGTGGTCGTGGATAATCTGAAACGCAGTCGGCAGATCGATCAGGGCCTGCTCGACGCGCATCGTCCGCCCGCCCACGTCCGGCCCGCCAAACGCGTGCGACGGGTAGCTGCGGAGCACCGCCGCGTCCGCTACAACCTCGGCGCCGCGGAACAGGTCGCGGCGGTCGTGGAAAAACTTCACGAAGGCCCCTGTCGCCGGGTCGAGCGGCTCCTTGACGCCCGGCGCCTTCACGACATGCCCGTACTCGAACCAGCAGATGCAGCCAAGGCAATCGAGGTTGAACGCCATCGCCTCAGCCATTTCAAGCGGCGACGTGGTGTAGGTGAACGCCATGTTGTTCATGGCTCTGGCGACTTTATAGGTTCGTATGCGCGTCGCCAACTGGCCGTCCTTGTAGCCAACGCGGCGGGACTCGTCCCAGAACGCGTTGCCGGCCTGCAACAACCGGCCGTGATCGAGCATGGGGTTGAGCCGCTCGCCGACGCCGCCGGGGTTGCACTCGACCAGCACGTCCGGACGCAGCGACCGGCCGTAACCGGCGAGGTCGCTGTACGAATCCGCGAGGCTCAGCGCATGGAAATCGAGCCACGCCCTGTCGAGGAAACTGTCGGCCGGCCCTGCCATCGGCGGCACGACCTCTGAGACATCCGCCACGCCCGCAGATTCGAGCCGCTCGGGCGTGAAACTCGCGCGCAAGTAAGCCCGGAACCGCTCGACCGAATTGGCGTCCATCCCCGGCCCCTGCTCGTAATTGTCGAAATGAAGCAGGTCGGTCTGGATCTGTTCGACGGCGAATTTAACGAGCCCGTGGTAGAAGTCCCGCGCATCGGGATGATTGCGGTTCCAATAATACCGGTATTTGGCGCCGCCGTATGTGCGCATCGAGCCATCGGCGTCGAGCAGCACCCAGTCGCGGGCGTCGGGCCGCTCCTTGAAAAACGGCTCCCACAAAAACGCGCCGCTGAAGTTGTACACGCCAACCCGCAGCCCCTCGCCGTGGCACAGTTTCGAGAACGCGACGGCGTCGGACATGCTCTGTCGCTCGGCCTCGAGCCCCGCCCCTTTGTAGCAGTGCATCATCACGAAATTCACGCCCAGCGATTTCAATTCGCTCACCATCTCGGGGCTGTGCTCGCGCGTATACGCCTCGCGCTGTGCCGCATCCGGCGCGTACGACTCGACGCCGTCCCGCCGCACGCGAAACAGCAAAGGCTCCCAACTGCCCGCCATCACGACGCCGTCCCGCGCCACCCATTCGGGCGCCGTGGCCGCAACCGGCGCCTCGCCCAGCGCGGCCAGCGGCGAAACAACCAGCAGCAGGGCAAGTAACCGGCGAAGCATGTTTTCTCTCCTTTACTACCCGCGGCCCATTCTGCGCCCACCGTTTCCAACTTGGCAAGTGAGTAGAAGTAGGCGCGGATCCGCACGTAAGAAACGCGGCAAGATGCCGCGTCTACGTTTGCGGCCAATGTAGAAGCGGCATCTTGCCGCTTGCGGTCTCGCTGCGTCGCATCAAGAGCCCCACCATGTTTACAGCAAGACCCCGGAATGGCGGAATGCCCTGCCATTACAGGCCCAATCAAGAACTCGCTTCGAGGTGAGAAAGCCTTACGTGCGGATTCTGGAGTAGGCGCTGTCGTCTCGCCCGCGCCGTCAACGCTCCAAGCTGCTCTCTAAACAACTGCCAACTTGACCCAAGAAGCTTCCATCGTTCCGCTTGATCCTTGACCCGAGCCTGTATTGATGATCACAGCCAGTGGGTTGGAGGGCGCGGGCGAGACGACCGCGCCTACGAAGACGCTCCGGTTGTCCGGCGTTGCGGTTTGGTTTATTCTTGAGCCGGTACGAGAGGAGGCAACGTTATGCGGCGCGCACTGTTCTGCTTGATGATGTTGATCGTTTGTGTCCCGGCATTTGGCCAGGACGATCTCCGGGTCCTGCCCGAATCACTGGACGGCGTCCCCGCGCGGGAGATGATGAAAGAGTACCTTCTCTCTCACATCGCGAGCGCGTGGGACCAGTGGAAAGTCGCCTATGAGGCCCGGACCACGCCCGAAGCTATAGCCGAGTATCAGCAGCGGCTTCACAAGACGTTCATCGACCAGATCGGCGGGCTGCCGGAACGGACGCCGCTCAATCCGCAAGTGGTCGGCGTCATCGAACGGGACGGGTACCGAGTCGAGAAGATCTTGTTCGAGTCGCGGCCGCGGTTCTACGTGTCGGCGGCGCTGTTCCTGCCCGACCCGCCGCGCCATCCCGCGCCGTACCCCGGCGTGCTGGTTCCGTGCGGCCACGCGAAACCCGCCAAGGCCCACGTCGAGTATCAGAGCGTGGGCGCGCTCCTTGCCCTGAACGGGATGGCCGCGCTGGTGTACGACCCGCTCGACCAGGGCGAGCGGATGCAACTGGCGCGGCCTGATGCGACCTACGACGAATGGGGCACCAACTCCCATACGCTCGTAGGCGCGCCGTCCATCCTGCTTGGCCGCAACACCGCAGGGTTCGAAATCTGGGACGGGATGCGCGGGATCGATTACCTCCAGTCGCGCCCCGAGATCGACCCGGACCGGATCGGCATCACCGGCAACAGCGGCGGCGGGACGCAGTCGTCGTACCTGATGGCGCTCGACGACCGGATCAAAGTCGCCGCGGTCAGTTGCTACCTCCACTACCAGGCGGTGCAACTCAGAAAGGCGCCCGGCGATGCCGAGCAGAACATCTTCAGCCAGATGCCGCTCCAATTGGACCACCCCGATTTCATCATGATGAAAGCGCCCCGGCCCGTGCTCATTTGCGCCGCTACGCAGGACTTTTTCGACATCAACGCTACCTGGGAGATGTTCCGCCTCGCCAAACGGTTCTACACGCGAATGGGCGTCCCGGAACGCGTCGACCTCCTCGAAAATGATGAAAAGCACAATTACAACAAAACCCAGCGCGAAGGCGTGGCGAGATGGATGTCGCGCTGGCTGCTCGGTAAGGACCAGCCGATCGTCGAGCCGGAACTGAAGCTGATCGATGAGAAGGAGATGTGGTGCTCGCCGAACGGCCAGGTGGTGCTGCTCGAAGGCGCGCGGTCGACCTACGATATCAACCGCGAGTACGCCGACCAGCTTGTGGTACAGCGCCGCGACCTGTGGTCGAACAGCGACAAGACCCAACTGCTGCAGCGCGTCCGCGACCTGACCGGGATCCGGTCGCTCACCGACCTGCCCGAACCCCAAATCGAGACAGGGCAGCCGGCGCCGCGCGGCGAGGGCAGCGTGCAGAAGCTCGTCATCAAACCCGAGCCCGGGATCGCGTTGCCCGCGATCCTGTTCTCGTCCCCGCAAGACAAGCCTGGCGCCATCCTGTTTGTGTCTGAGAAGGGCAAGGAAAACGGCGAGGCCCTGGCTAAAGAAGGCACGCGCGTACTCGCGGTCGACCCGCGCGGCGTCGGCGAGACCGGCCCCGCCGTCGAGAGCTACAAAGGAGACGGGCTGGGCGAGGACTGGGTCGACTATTTCCGGGCGTACGTGCTCGGCCGGTCGTACGTGGCGATGCGGGCTGAAGACATCCTGGTATGCGCGCGGCACCTCGAGACGCTGGGCGGGCCGGTGCGGCTGGTAGCTGAGGGCAACGTGGGCGTGGCCGCCCTCCACGCCGCCGCCATCGAACCGCAACTGTTCGAGAGTGTCAAACTCATCGGCAGCCTGGCATCGTGGGACGACGTCATCAGCGCCAAGCCGCCCAAGAACCAGTTGATCAACACGGTGCACGCCGCGCTGACACTCTACGACCTGCCCGACCTCGCCGCTACGCTCGGAGCCAAGCTGACTGTCGAGGCCCCGGTCGACGCCCAAGGTACGCCCCTTGCCCTCGCCAAATGGAAGCCGTGGACGGCCGACGGCAAGCCTGAATACGTGGCAAAACGTGCCGCGGAACGCCCCGCGCTCGACGGCAACTGGGAAAGCGCCGTGTGGAAATCGGCCAATGAGTTCGAGGTCCGCAAACTCATGGCGCCCGCCGGCTTCTTCCCCGAGACCCGCGGCAGGGTTCTCTACGACAACTCCGGCCTCTACGTGACCTTCCGCGTGAACGACAAGTACGTCCGGTCAATTGCGACGGAGTACCACGGCGATGTGTGGGAAGACGCGTGCGCCGAGTTTTTTGTCCAACCCAAAACCGACCGCGGCTATTTCAATTTCGAAATCAACTGCGCCGGCACACTCCTGCTGTCATACCACGAGAACCCCGATTTCCAGGGGAAACCCGGCCGGGAAGAAGGGACGGTGCCGTGGGATCTAGCGCAAAATGTCACCATTTATCACTCCATGCCCAAAACCGTTGACCCGGAAATCTCCGAAGATACCTCATGGATCATCGAGTACTTCATCCCATTAAGCCTCATCGAGCAGTATGTCGGGCCCATCGGCAACCCCGCCGGACAGGCTTGGCGCGCCAATTTCTACAAGTGCGCCGAAACCAACTCGCACCCCCACTGGGGCGCCTGGTCGCCCGTCCGCCAGGGGTACGACTTCCATTCGCCCCGGTTTTTCGGCGTGCTCCGGTTCGAGTAGAGGGCCGTTTTCGGCTAGAATACCCTCCGTACTATGCTATTGACAAACTAGCCGCAATAGTCTAGACTCGTGCGTGCTACCATGGCAGAAGGAGGCACGCATGAAAACCTTGGTTACGGCATTGGGATTGTTGGCCGGCCTGTTCGCCGGCATGGGGGCCTGGGCGCAGGACACGGCGGGCGCGCAGCCCGGGCGCGTCGGCATCGAGGTGGGGATGCTCGCCCTCTCGGCCACCCGGGCCGGTGGCGGTGAAGCGTGGTTCACGAAGGAGATTGCCGCGTTCGAGGAAGCCCATCCGGATATCGATGTGACGACGCTCGCTATTGCGTCTCCGCAAAAGTTGGAGCGCAACATCGTCAACATGCCGACCCTGGCGCGGAACGTGGTGGGCGTCAACAGTTGGCAGGGTTGCGAGGCGGCGTGGCTGGCGTCCCGCGGGCATATTGTCCCAATCGACAATTTCCTGCCGGACCCCGACCTGTCGCTCGATGTGTTTCCGGCGAACCTGTTCGACGCGGTCACGTTCGGCGGGAAGATCTGGGCCGTCCCCTGGTGCACGGACCACCTCGTGCTGGCCTGCAACTGGCCGCTGTTCGAAGAGGCGGGGATCGACCGGCCGCCCGAAACTTGGGCCGAATTCTTCGCGTACGCGCAGCAACTCACCAAAGACACCAACGGCGACGGCCAGACCGACCAGTGGGGCGTCTCCGCCGCGTCGTATCACGACAATATCGGCTTCGTCGTCGTCACGCTCATGATACAGAAGGACGGGCACTTGTTCACCAAGACGGGCATCGACCTCTCGAGCCCGCTCCTCCACGAAGTGTTCGTGACGGTACAACAGTGGATGGATTCCGGCGTGTTCTCGAAAGGCATGGACGCGGACAAGAACTGGGGCATGGGGTTTGTCAAGCAGGAGCTCGTCAACGACCTCGATCAGAACTGCCGCCTGGCGCTTCTCCCGACGTGGGGCCGCAAGGTCGTGTGCAACGACGGCACGGACTATCTCGCCATCCGCAAGAGCACGCCCGAGGAAGAAAAGGCGTCGTGGGAGTTCGTGAAGTGGATCAGCCGCAAGGACGTTTCCATGCCGGAAGAGTGGTCGGGTTATCCCTGCCGCATCGATTTCGTTGGGCGCAAGGATTTCAAGGCCATCGCCGACAATTTCGGCGGCACGCTCGCCCTAATCTACACGCAAAACGCCCTCATGCAGGACCCGGGCCCGCCAAACCTCGTCAACCGCAACCAGGCGCTCAGACTCGCGGCGAGGTATCTCGGCCGGGCCATGGCGGGCGAGGGCAATTACGAAAGCCTGATGACAATTGCGACGCAGGAGGCCAACCAGCTTATCGAGGTGATCCCGGATCCCGCTGACGCGGCCGTCAACCTGTACAAATAGCGGAGGCCGGCCATGCGATTAACATGCGTTTTGCCGCTGGTGGTGTTGCTCGCCCTGTCGGGGTGCGGCCGGGGCGGTATTGAAACGGACGCCGCACCCCGCCCTAACGACTCCACGGACACACCGTTGACCGGCGCGGCCGCCGGCGGGGCCGCCGGCAAGGCCGCCGGCAAGGCCGCCGGCAGGGCCGCAGATGCCGCGGCGCTCGACGCCCGGCTTGTCCAACTGCGGCAATCCGATCCGCCCGCCTTCGAGCGCGAAGTGGCCGCCTTGACCGGCGCCGACACCGACCCGCGCGCGAAATTCCTGGCCCTGTTGCGCCTGGCCGAATACAGGAGAGACGCCGGGTCTTCCCGCAATGCGGCGCCGGATTTTCTGCGGCTGATTGCGTTCGACCCGGAACGCGCCGCTTCGAGCGGCGTAATGGACCAGGCCTTTGCGGCACTGACGGATGCGGGCCTCTTGCTCGAGGTGGACTGCCTCGACTGGAGCCGGTTCCGCGGCCGGTGCGCAACCGCTTTGCTCGATAATCTGTACCCCTCGGAACCCGCGGCCGGCGCCGGCGACTGCACCTCGCGCTACCTGGCGCTGACGCCGTCTTACGCCGAACTCGCGGCGGTTGACGCCGGCAGTTGCGCTGGCGTCGACAGCGTCCTGTTCCAATGCCGGGTGGCGCGGGCCGCCCTCGAACGGCTTGACGCGCAGGCAACCACCGACGGTTACGCCCGGTTCACCGACTCGCTCGAGGCGCTTCTCTCCGGCACGAACCTTTCGCCTTCCGATGCGCTGCTGCTCCAGGCATGCTGTGTGGCCTCGGCCCAACGGTTGAGCCGGATGTTCTCCGGCGACTTCATTTTCTTCCGGGCGGGCGGCGCAAAGAAGCTGGGCAGCGCCGGAAAGGCCGAAGACCTTATGGGCCGGCTGTGCGAGTTGAGCCTGGATTGCCTCGATATTCTGTGGAAGGAGCCGGGGCTGGCCGATGAAAAGTACCTGGAGATTCTGCAACAGCACGCGGATCTCCTGAAAAAACTCAACCAGCGCGAGAAGGTGGTCGCCTGCTATACGCGCTACCTTTCCCGCTTCCCTGATTCGGCGAAAGCCGCGCCGCTCATGCTCCAACTCGGCGATTACTACCGGGAAGGCTGGAAAACACCGGCACAGGCCAAGGATGCCTACGCCAAGCTCTGCGAAACCTACCCGGACTCCCCCGAGGCGCACGTCGCCCGGATGAAACGGGCCTTGTGCCTGTACGAGATGGGCGCGTTCGAAGATGCGTACGCGCAACTCCAGGAAATCATCGCCGCCGGCGCCGCGCCCGACCCCGCTACCGCCGAATTCCTCCTCGGCCTGACGGAAGCCGCCATGGACCTCAATGAAGACGCCGAAGCGCGCCTCATCCGGCTCATCAACACGTTTCCCGCCCACGAGACCGCGGCCAAGTCGGTTTTCTGGATTGCGAACAGCCGGTTTGCGCGGCAGGATTACAAGGGCGCCAAGGAAATGTTTGCCCAGTTGGTGCAGCGGTACCCCAAATCGTCTTACGCAAGAAAAGCGGGCGAATATGTCAAGCGCCTCGAGACGCTCGATGCGGCGAAGTAGGCCGGCGGCAGCCTTCCTGGCGGTGCTTGTTGCCGCATCGGCCCGCGCAGGCGACTCCGCCTTTATCCTTGAAGCGGAACAAGGGACCGTGACATCTCCCGCGGCGGCGATTGCTGCGGAAGGCGCGCGATCGGGGCGGGCCGTACGCATCAACGAGGGCAGCAGTCACGTCCGGATGAACACGTACATCGACCCGCTGCAATCGAGCACCGTCGGCGATCGCGGCGAGGTGGATGTCCGCTTCAACATTGAAGAGCCGGGGCCGTACGTGGTTTGGGTGCGGCTTCAATGGCACTGCCCATGCAGCCCGTATCTCAACATCCGCACGTCGGGCCGGTATGTCGGCGACACGGCCGACCCCGTCTCGACGGGCCTGCTCACCTCGTCCGAGCGGCCGCTTGTCTGGCACTGGGCGAATGCCGGCACGTACGAGTTCGACAGCGGCCCTCAAAACGTGCGGCTGGTGCAGCGCGGCCACTTGTCGCTCATCGATTCCGTTGCGCTCTCGCCCGATCCCGGGTACCGGCCGCCGGGGTATGCCGACCTGAGCCAGGCGTTTGTGCTCGCCGGGCCGGACGGGTGGAAAGAACGGCCAACCGAAATCAAGGGCCGTATCCCATTTTGTGATCGCGAATGGGGCGATTTTTCATTCGAGATCTGTTTTCCCATCAACCCCAAGCAGCCGCAATTCGCATTCTATTTGTGCGGCCGCGGCGACAATGCCTATACGATCTCGTTCGATGGCCGCAATAGTTTGCGCGGCTCCCTGAGCAAAGTCGAAGGCGGCAAAAAAAAGACGCTGGCGGATTGGACGCCGCCGGACCCCGCACAAACCTGGCACGCCGTCAGAGTCGAACGTGTCCGCGGCGAGATAAACGTAGTGTCTGACGGAGCGGCGGTCGCAGAAGCCTGGGACGACTCCCTGTCTTCGGGCCAGTGTGGCCTGTTTGCGAGTGCCGATCATATGCCCGAGTTCCGCGACCTGTTCATCAGGTCCATGCGCGCGTACGACGAGTTCTTCACGGGCGGCGCGTTCAACTGGCAGCCGCTGTCGGGGAAGTGGAGAGTCGCCGCGGAACCCGCGGGCCCGTCCTACGTGGGCAGCGGCGGCGGGGCGCCGGGCGTGACCGTGGCGCCCTGGCGCACGGGCGACTGTTACGCGCTGTCGTGCAGCGTCCGCCTGCTCGAGGTCGGCGCCGGCGGCCTCGCGTTCGACGTGACGGACGCCGCGACGTTTGCCGCGTTCGTGCTGCGGGCCGAGGCCGGCCTGCCGTCCCGGTATGAGTTGATATCGTTCAGGGACGGCAAGCCGCAGGTGCTTTGGACGGGGCGATGTGCGTTGGAGATGGATCAATGGGCCCAACTCAAACTCGAGAAACAGGCCGAAGCTGTTTTCCTCGCCGCAGACGGTGAGCCGTTGGCGGCGATTGAGTTGCCCGTCGGATCCGGGGGCGGGGCGGTCGGTCTTGTGGCAGTCGGCGGCGGATGCGCCCAGTTTATCGCCGCGCGTTGCCGCGAGACGCGCCCCGCCCTGCGGTTCTCGTACGTGTTCGAGCCGCCGGGCGATTACACGGCGCTGGCCTATTGGCGCCCAATCGAGGGGACGTTCACGTTGCAGGGGCATCCAGGAAGGCTCGCCATCAACGGCGACAAAACCCGGCTCGCCCGGCTGGCCTGGCGCATACCGGCCGAGTCGGCCATCGAGGTCCACGTCACGGTAAAACAACCCGCCGTCCGGCCGCGGCCCAAAAGCCTCATCCCCGACCTGCCCCTCCCCGTGCTTCCCGACGACCCGCGGATCGGAATCGCTTTTGTGCCTGACACCGCCCCGGATAAGCCGGTGAAAGTCTCGACCGACGCACTGCGCATGCAGGGACTAAGAATTCAGCAGGGTGATCGCGTCTTGTTCGAGAAAACCTCACCGCCCGCCACTTCCGGCGACACCAGTGAAAAAACGCTCGTGTTCCGGCTCGACTCGCCGCGAGTTGCCGCGTCTGCCGGCGGAAGCGGGGAGAAATCCGCGGAGATCGATCCGGTGGAGTTGCGCGGCACGCTCGAACTTTTCGCCGACAACCTGGCCGGTGCGCCCATCGACGTCACGCGCATCTTGATTCACAAGAAACCCGCGCCCAACATTGCGCCTCTCCCATAGGGCCGATCCGTCGGATCGGTCGGATCGGTCGGATCGGTCCTATTCCCGAGGTTTCTTGAGCAGTGCCAGCATTTCGCCGGCCAGCGCCTCGGCCGACTTTCCGCCCCCGGCTTTCAACCACACGATGCGCGAATCCCCGCGGAACCACGTGAGCTGCCTCTTGGCATACCGGCGCGTGTTCCGTTTCATCAACTCGACCGCCTCCTCAAGCGAGGTCTCGCCGCGCAGATACGCGGCGATCTCGCGATACCCCAGCGACCTCAGCCGCTCGATTTCCGCCGCGTAGCCCTGATCGATCAGCCGCCTGACCTCGTCCACCAGCCCCAGATCGATCATCCGGTCCACCCGCGCATCGATCCGCGCGTACAACTCCTCCCGGTCGTAGTCGAGCCCCGCCTGCACGGACTCGATCGGCCGCTCGCTCTCACGGTGCTCCCGGTGCAGCGCCGACAACGGCCGCCCCGTCAGTT
>JAPLKX010000453.1 GCA_026387845.1 Candidatus Hydrogenedentota bacterium
AAGATCTTCCCCGCGTACTTGGGGTCGAAGCCAATCCCGTTGTCTCTCACGTAGAAGAGATCGGCGTCGTGCTGGCTTGTTGCGCCCACATGAATCTCCGGTGGCCGTTCGGACCGAAACTTGATCGCATTGCCAATCAGATTAAGAAACAACTGGGCAAGCTGAGTCTCATCCCCTCGGACGATGGGAAGTGGGTCGTTGGTTAATTTTGTCCCGGTTTCGACGATGGTGGACCAGAGGTCGGCCCGGGCCCGCTCGAAAGCCCTGTTTGAATCGGTGGGAACGAGTGCATGTCCTCTTGTGCTGACCCGGGAGTAGGCAAGCAGGTCGGCAATGAGCCGCTGCATCCGTGTGGCGCCGTCAACGGCGAATGCGATGAATTCGTCGGCATCACGGTCGAGCTTACCCTGGTAGCGCCGCTCGATCAGTTGGAGATAGCCCGTGATCATGCGGAGGGGCTCCTGGAGGTCGTGGGATGCCACGTAGGCAAACTCCTCGAGTTCCTTGTTGGATCGCTCGAGTTCTGCGGCGATCCGGCGGAGGTCTTCTTCGATCATCTTCTGGTCGTGGATGTCCGTGGACGTGCCAAACCAGCGGAAGATCTTGCCATTGCTGTCTTTCAGAGGAAGGGCGCGGCTAAGGTACCACCGGTAGACGCCGTCGTGGCGGCGCAGCCGGTATTCGACTTCATAAGATTCGCCCTGTTCGATCGTCCGCCTCACCGACTCCGCGGTCTGCTCCCTGTCTTCGGGATGTACCGCTTCCATCCATTGGGAGCCTTCATCCGGTGACATTCCCATATACTCGACCCACTTCTGGTTCACATATTCCACGCTTCCGTCGGGCATTAAGGTCCAGACGAGAGTGGGCAGGGCTTCAAGGAGCGTGCGGAATCTCTGCTCGTTCTGGCGCAGGGCCTCTTCGGCGCGTTTTCGTTCCGTTACATCCAGGCCCACCCCCAGCATTTCCCTCATGTTACCTTCGGCATCGAAGATCGCCCTTATGCTCCAGTCAACCCAGACCAATTCGCCTTTCTTGTTTAAGGCCTCGACTTCGAAGAAAGGCACGTGCGCGTGCCCTCTGATGATGGCGGTGGCCTGTTCGATGGCGGTTTGCCGCCCGGTTTCGTCTCTGAAGGTGAAGAGGTCCAGCGCGTAGGTCCCAATTGCGGCTTCGTCCGTTTCAAAGAATTTCTGGGCGTAGTCGTTAAGAAATGTGAGGTGGCCGTCCAGATCCGTTCGCACGATCAGCACGCTTGCGGTTTCAACAAGCTCCCGATATTTTCCCTCGCTTTGCCGCAAGGCCAGTTCGGCCTCGTACCGGGTGGTAATATCCTCGACGACGGCGATGGCGCCCGCGATCTCCCCGCTGTCGTCTTTGATAGGCATAGCCGAATTTGAAATGTACCGTCTTGTGCCGTCAAAACCTTCTATCAGTATTTCTTCGTTGATGGAGGTTTCGCCCAATGTGACGGCTCTCACCCCGGCCCAGTCAGCGGCCTCGATACGTTTTCCGGTGTCAGCCCACCACGCCTTGTACTGATCGGACTCATCGATGCTGACGTACTTGGCGCCGCCCCAGATCCGCTCCGCAGCGGGGTTGACCCGCGCAACCCGGCCGTTCCTGTCAATGACAAAAACGCCCACGGGCAGTGAGTCCAGTACGTTGGTCAGGAGCTGTTCATTTTGCCGCAGGGCTTCTTCGGCCCGTTTCCGGTCCGTGATGTCGTGGCTCACGACCAGGATCGCGTCGCGCCCGCCGAAACTGAGCCGTTTTGCGCCCAACATGCGGTACCTGACCTCGCCGCTCTTGGTTACCGTGGTAGCCTCGAAGTCGTAACACTCCCCATCGCGGCGGACGATATTGCGGAACTCGTGATACGATTCCGGGTATTTCCAGAGCCTTTCAATATCCATTTGGATGGCTTCTTCGCGGGAATACCCGGTTTTCCTGACGAACGCGCCGTTCACGTCCATGAATTTGCCTGTTTCGATGCATGCAATGACGATAGGATCGGGATTGATGTTGAAAATATTAAAAAACTGTTCTTCACGCCGCCTGAGTTCCGTCTCTAATTCTTTTCGCTTCGTGACATCACGCCACGCGGCAATACCTCCGGTTATTCTGCCGAGCGAATTGCGGATCGGCCCTGCATTGATCATGAGGGTGACAGGCTCTTTCCGCCGGCCCACCAAAACCCATTCTTCTTCCTTAACAGTTTCCCCGTTCATGGTG
>JAPLKX010000417.1 GCA_026387845.1 Candidatus Hydrogenedentota bacterium
AAATCGGGCTGCGTGGGGCGACGACGAGCAGCTACGGGTGCAATCCGCATGTGGGCGTGGCGGTCGACGTTGGCCACGCTATCGACTACCCGACCGCTGACACGAAACGGCACGGGGACGCGAAAATCAATGCTGGGCCGATTATCGCGCGCGGGCCAAACATCAACCCGGTGGTTGGCCGGCAGTTGATCGACGTGGCGAAAGCCAAAAAGATCCCGTACCAGGTCGGGGCGGAACCAAAAGCGACGGGCACGGACGCGAACGCGATGCAGTTGAGCCGTGGCGGTGTGGCGACGGGGCTGGTGAGCGTGCCGACCCGGTACATGCACTCGCCCGTCGAGCTGATCTCGCTGAACGATGCGGAAAACGCCGCGAAACTGCTGACGGAATGGGTGACAACGCTGCGGCCGGATATGAACTTTATTCCGTGAGCCATATGGAGTGCGCAAGCTTGCTTGCGCTTTGGTGACGCAATAATGGCCTTAAAGCGGCAGCAAGCTGCCGCACTCCAAAGGAGCGCAATGGACTGTCCAGTGTGTAAAGAACCGATGGTGGTGATTGAGCACGCGTCGGTGGAGATTGATTACTGCATGAAGTGCCAGGGGGTTTGGCTGGACAGCGGGGAGATCGAGTTGCTGATGGGCGACGCGCAGGCGTGCGACGCGTATTTGTGCGGAGGCAAGCCGGCCGACAACAAAGAAGCCAAGCGGCGCTGCCCGATCTGCGGCAAGAAGATGGGAAAAGCCGTCACGCACGGCGTCGAGCCGGTCACGTACGACCGGTGCGTGAAAGGCGACGGGCTGTGGTTTGACAAAGGGGAGTTGGAGGCGGTTTTGAAGGGTGGCGGCAATGTAGTATCCGATTTTTTGCGGGAGGTCTTTCCAAAGGGGGATTAGCCGGATGGTCTCCAGCCACAACGAACCTCTTCTTGACTGGATAACAGGATGAACAGGATACAACGCAGCATCCATTCATCACTCTTGATACCGGATTTGAAATCTTGTTAATCCTGTAATCCTGTCTTGATGCGGAGGCGCTGGATGAAAGGAAAGGTGGCCATTGCGTTCGGTGTGCTGGCAGGGGCGATTCTGCTGGTCTTCCTGTTGCCGACCTCTCCTGATCACGCGCGGATAAATCCACCGGAAACGAAGACTTCAGGACAGCCGGAGGCAGTTGTGGCGGCGGGTGTCCGTGCGGGGGCACCGGCTGAGCCGACGGCGCCTGCCCCCGTTGTTGCCGAAGAAGCCCCTGCTGCAATTGAGGAACGGCTGGCGTTGTCGGCGGTTCGGTTGTCGTTATGGTCGAAGTTGGAGGCGTATTGGTGGGCGCCGGCGCCGCGCATGTCCGAAGAGGATTATCAAAAAGCGCGCGGGCTGTATTTGCGGCATTTGGACAATTTTGCGCGTATCAAGACGGCGCGATTTTGGGTGGACGGTTACGAAGTTCAGCTGGATGGTTCGCTTAGCCCCGCATACTCGTACGAAGTGGTGTATGCGTGGCCGAAGTACAGAGTTGAACGTACGAGCCATCAAAGCACGAAGAGTTCCCGGTCCTTTCTGCATGTCTGCGACGGCAAGAGTTGGTATGAACGGCGGGGAGACGGTGAGGTGTCTCGCGGCAATGCCGGGCAAGCCTGCGGGTTCATGTGGAACGAGGAGATGGCGCTTGTCCAGTACGATCATCATCCCCGGCTGAACTCGTTCACGCATTACGAGATCGATGACGGCACGACGGGGTATAGCCGGCTCTGGAATGAGAACGGCGATGAGACCCGGTTTGACACGGCTACCAACCTTCTAGTGGAAAATGTGGTCGATGGTTATAGGGTCGAATACACGTATCAGAAAACTGGCGACTACTGGTTTCACCGCGAGACACGAGGGGGTGGTTTTTGCGACATCTTCTCAAACGTCGTGATCAACGAGCCGGTGGATGAGTCGATGTTCGACGTGGACAAACCGTTTCAGCCATAAGGAACGCAACGCGGCATGGCCGCAACCAAAGTCAAAATGGAAATGTCTGGGACGCTCCCCGGCAGTTGTGGGGGGTGTCCCGCTTTTGTTGGCGACTCCGGCATCTGATAAAAAAGGGACACCCCCCACAACTGCCGGGGGGCGTCCCAGACGAGCGCAAAATTCTGCGCCCCACAACAAGGAACCAAATGTTAGTAGTACAAAGATCTCAAAGAGGTTAAACCCAAGACGGGTTGGGAGGGGATGAATGAAGGGGAAGGTATTGGCTGTGTTGGGTGTACTGGCGGTACTGGCGGTAACGGTTCTGCTTATTGCATCCATGGCCGTCTTGCCGGAGTACGTGCCCGAGTACTCCGTACAAACACCCGCACCTGAACCGTCGCGGACCGTTCCTGTTCAACTGGGCGAGCCAGCCGCGGCAAACTCCACGGCCGCTGCCGAGCCTGTGCCGGCGGTGCCAACGCCTCTGCCCACACAGCAAGAGTTGGCGGAGATGGATGAGCGGCTGCGGGAGGCGGCGCCAAGGATGTCTCTTTTTGAAAGAGCATTTCGGTGGAGATATTCGGGGGGGCTGGACAACATGCCCCAGGACGAGCATGACAACGCCCGGGCGCTGTTCATGAGGTTTGTGGACAAGTTTGCGGGCATAAGGACGGCGCAGTTCCGGTTCGAGCGGTACGAGGAGCAGGCGGACGGGTCGCAGCAGCTGCTGTATGTGCAGGATGTTTGGTGGGAAGGAG
>JAPLKX010000142.1 GCA_026387845.1 Candidatus Hydrogenedentota bacterium
CAGGCAAGCCATTGTCCGGCATATTCCAATGGCACCGGCGGGGGGCGATCGGGGAACCGAGTATTGTATTCGTCGAGCGTCATTTGCATGGGCCGCACTCCATTCTTGAAGGATATCCTATTCTACGGTCAATCGAGTGCCCACGGCAATCCCAAGCATGATGCGAATTAAGTCATGTCTCCCGGAACTACACGAAAGAAGCCCCGGCCGGCGGGGGGCCGGTCGGGGCGGGGTGATTGTGGTTGACAAGGCCGCCGAGCTTTAGGCCCGACGACGCCAAGCGTAGGCCAGCAGACCGATGGCTCCGATGCCGAGGAGGACCAGCGTAGAGGGTTCGGGGACCCCGAGGGTCATGGAAAAGCTGTTGGTTGAGAATGCACCGATATCTATGACGGAAACCGGCACGTCGATGCCCCACCCATCTTCAAGACCAGTCGAACCGGCGATGATTCCATCGACACCCTCAAACACTTTACTTTTCAAACGAACCTGCTCAGCAAGATCTGCAAATGATACTGAACCTTGACTAGTAAGATCGTCAAGTGCGCTCGCAAGTGAAACCCCCAAATCGTTAAGCCAGTACCCCGTCGAAAGACTCAAATGTGCTGTTGCGAAGTCTCCTTCGGGCGCGGCGGCCAGTAAAGCGGTCTTTGGTAATGTGGCCAAATCTCCGGTGTCTCCAAAGTCCGTTGATCCCCAAAACCCGCCGGAGAAGCAGGAGTCAATTATGAAGAGCTTGTTGACTTCATTCCACTTTGAATCGTCGAAAAGACTGCGAAGCGTATCATCAGAAATATCGTTTCCGTTCTCGGACAGCCAAATGTGTTCGTCACCTGTACTCGCCTTTCGGAGAAGTGGCAACCAAGGGCTATACTGAACCTGAACGGACCGTTCATCGCCACTTGAGGAATTACCACCGTGTGATGCGATATACATGATAAACGTATCTCCGGCTTTCACATTATTCTTAGCGTCGCTCACGGCGTTTACCAATGTGTTGTAGTTTAAAGTTCCCTCCACATCGCTTGCCAGCGTGACAAGGTTCGACGATTTCACACTACCAAACTTATCAAGTTTTCCTTTCACTAATCCTGCTAAAACATCGTTTCTGAGCGGCCTGAGACCATTAACCTGTTGAATACCCACACACAGCACGTGGGTTGAGGGGCCGGGACGCTCGATCACACCGTATGGATTCCAATAGTCCCGATAGTAGCTATCATTTCCATCCTCTTGAGGATCATTCCACAGAGTCCCGGCGTTTCCGTGGTAATACGTATGAAGGTAAGCGTGGGGCGCTCCGCCTGCATACCAAGCGCCCCCCATCGGTGGCGGGAAACCGGTATACGGTTCGCCAGTCACCCACTGCCAACTACTTCCCTGATACTTAAGACCAACCCAAACTAAGCTTCCATTTCCAAAGTATTGACTGCCGGGCGGGTAATATCGGATGTAAGCATCCTTAAATGTGGACGAGATCCAGTTCATTTCGGAAGCATCATTGATGGTCGCCAAGTGCCCCCCCGCCGCCACGGCTTCTGCCTCAGCCCCTAGCCAGTTGTTGCGTGTCAGCGTGAGTGCGTACTGATGCCCTCCGTATGAGGGGGACAACCAATCATAACCGTACGCCCCCGGCGCCAGCGATCCAACAAGGACCACCACCAAACCTGCAATGAACCCTCTCATCACGCACCTCCTTTGAATCTGCGGGTGATCTGGTCGCCCAAGTGTTGCGGCTCTTCCGTTTTCGGGTGCAAACATCGCGCCCTTCGAGTGGTTGAGCCGTACTCGTAACCGTGTACCGGTGCCAACTACACGCTGGCACTGTGTTGATTCCGGTGTCACGGCTGTCCAGTGCCTCTCTCTCTGCTGCATCCGCCCGGAAGCCCTTGCGGCACCGGCCGCCTTGGCGATGCACCCGAACTTTGTTTCAAGTTGCGAATCTCGTTACCTCCCCTCTCGCTTGTTTGTCTTGGCCGCAAGCCTCGTTGCCCATAATTGCACGGTGCGTTTCACGCAGCCGCCGCGCGCAGCGCAGCACGCGACGGATCACAAAGCATCGGAAAACACCCAGCCCAAGAAGTGCGCGCGGCAAAGCTAATGTCTTGCACGGCGAGCAACGGGGACTGGGTGCGACGCTGCCTCATGGATGGTTTAATGGGGCGAAGGGTGCGAAGGGTACGAAAACGCGAAGGGTGCAAAGGGTGCGAAAGCGCGAAGGGTGCAAAAGGGTGCGAAAGCGCGAAGGGTCGCCTCGTTGCAACGCTCCGCGTTTTTGTGGTGCGGCCGTCCCGGCTGCACGAGCAGGCGAGACGCCTGCACCACAAGTTGTTTTTGGACAGGCACGAAGAGCGCCGGCCGCGTGGAGAATCGCCGGGCAACGGCCCGGATCAGAGAGCGTCGAAAAAGGGGACAGGCACCTCGCCGGCAGCGATTTTGCAGGAAAAGCGGCCCCTTTCGCGGCGAGGAGCCAGTCCCCATTTTCGGGCGAGCGGGAGTTATCCCCCCCCCCCCGATGATGGAGTGGCGCACGGCGCAGCCGGCTGCTTTTGGAGTGCGGCGATTCATCGCCGCTTTTCGTGCGCTTTGCGGCCGGGGAGAGACACCACGGAAAGCGGCGATGAATCGCCGCACTGAATCGCCGCACTCCAAAGATGCTCGGCGTTGTAACTGGATGGCTATTCATAGGTGGCGCACTCCACGCATTCATCCTAATTAACCCCGAGTATACCAATGCTCAAAATCATTGCAAGCGTTTTCTTACCCAACGGGAAGCTGTTTGACGCTCCTCTCGGGGAGGGGGTGCGTAAAGCGTTATCCTCAAACGGGTTGCGAATCGTTGTCAGCAGGGAAAAATATTATTTAGAATCGGGAAAATTCCCGCCAAAACGCATCGCCCGCGACAGAAGTTTCACTTTTGTGCCGGGAGCTAACCCGCATTTCTCACCACACGGGGCCAATCCACTACACAGTGTTCGGTGGGGCAGACATTCCTGTCTGCCCTGCTTGCCGACATTTCAAGGGCAGACAGGAATGTCTGCCCCACCGTGGTGAAAAATGCGGGCAGGAGGCCTCAAAAGAGGGTCAAGAACCTTCCATCTTGTATGACGTAAACCCGCCGGCCAGGTTGCGGACCTTGAAGCCGTGCTGTTGGAGCAGCCGAACGGCGTAGTACGAGGTCTGGCCCACCCTGCAGTGGACCCAGATCTCGCGGTCGCGCGGCAGT
>JAPLKX010000694.1 GCA_026387845.1 Candidatus Hydrogenedentota bacterium
GCGAGAAACAGGAAATAATCATGATGGCTGAACGTTCCGTAATATTTCCCGAGCAGTCCCGAAAGCTTGCCGCCCATGGAGATGGTGAGAAACCACGCGCCGAAAAGCAGCCCCTGGTACTGGGCAGGCGCGACTTTTGACACATAGGACATGCCAATGGGCGAAATGAGGATTTTGGCCAGCGACACGAACAGATACATGACGATGAGCCACAGCGGGGCCATGGAGTTGCGGTCGGCATCACCCCCGGCATACGACGCCGCGACCATGATGAGCAGCGAAACGGTCATGATAGCCATGCCGAGGAACATTTTCACCGGTGTGATGGGTTCCTTGCCTTTTTTATTCAGCGCACCGAACACCATAAGGACCAGCGGCGTGAGCACGACAATGAACAACGGCGGGAAAAACTGATAGGTCTCGGGCTGCAGCCACTTGTACGCAATTGTCGACCGTTCAGCAAAGAGTGTGAGCGCGAAATAGTTCTGGTAGAACGCCATCCAGAACATCATGAGGACCAGAAAAAGGCCGGCAAGCGTGACAATCCGCTCGGTTACCTCCCTTTTTGACATTGGCGAAACAGCCAATTCGCCGGCCCCGGATTTCGCCGGAACAGCGCGGATGTCGGCATGGACAAGGTTCGGCCGGCCGACCCTGAAGATGACGAGCGCGCACGCCAGGCCCACAGCGCAGATCCAGAACGAGACGTGCGAATCGTGCACGACCACTTTATTATACGTGACGATGAGCGGAGCAATCAACGCGCCGACATTAACGCCCATGTAGAAAATATTGAACCCGGCGTCTTTCTGTTTTGGATTATCCAGGTACAGGCTGCCGATGAGCGCGCCCATGTTGACTTTGAAGATCCCGGTACCGAGCGCGATCAGAAAAAGACCGATGATGAAAAAAATCGTCTGGTCTTCAGAGGAGAGCGCCAGCGCTACATAGCCGATCGCCATGCAGAGCGCGCCGATATTGACCGTGGTGATCCTGCCGAGCACGCGGTCGCCGAGCCATCCTCCAAGCAGCGGGAACAGGTAGCAGGCCATGACGAAATTGCCGTAATAATCGCCGGCGCGCGCTTCCGACCAGTGCAGCTCATGGATCATGTACAGCGTGAGCATGGGCATGAGCGAATAGAACCCTACGCGTTCCCACATCTCAGTCAAAAAAATGAACCAGAGGCCGCGGGGCTGGGTTTTCAGCATGATAACTCCTTTAATGTCGGAATGTTTTAATTGAAAAAACAACTGTAGTGGCATCATTTCGAACATTGCGATTCTATCTCTTCAACGGTTTTCGCGATCGGTTTCCCCAGAACCCGGCAGCCGCTCCCGGTAACAAGGACGTCGTCTTCGATTCTTATCCCGCCGAAACCGATGTGTTTTTCGATTGCGGAATAATCGATGTATTCCAGGAATTTCTTCTGCGATTTCCACTGTGCAATGAGTTCGGGCATGAAGTAGATACCCGGTTCCACGGTAAGCACCATGCCCGGCTCCAGTCTCTTTGCAAACCGCAATGGGTACCGTGTATCACCATCTCACCTTCGTACCCCCGCACGGCGCCGCTAGAACGGCGAGAAGGAGCCGGCGGCGAAGAAGTCCTGGCGCACGGAGTTGTAGAGGGTCCGGAGGGCCTCGAGGTGCTGCTTCTCCCAGTCCGCGAGGAACTGGTAGAACTCCTTGACCTCCTTCTCGGAGGCGTTGCCGGCGGCGGTGGAGAAGTACTTGATGGCGTTGGTCTCGAGGGTCATGCCGATGGAAAGCACCCCCAGCTCGAACTCAGCCCCCGCCGCCTGCTCGCGAAACTTGGCGGTGAACACCGCCTGGTTGATCGCGCGCAGCTCGGGGGAACGCAGGTTGAGCTTGAACGCCTCGACACCCTTGGCGTCGAAGTTGCCGGCGACGGTGCGCAGGAACGCCTGGTGCTGGACCTCGTCCTCCGCGAGCTTGGTGAAAAGCTCCTGAACGGCCGGCTTCTCCGCGCGCTCCGCGGTCATCGAGTAGAAGGTGTAGCCGTCCACCTCGATCTGGTAGGCCTTCCTGAGGACGTCGAGGACCACCTCACGGTTGTTCATCATGCCACCTCCGCGTTCCCTGCGCGCTCCGGTCAGGCGGGGACCGCCACCAGCTTCTCGGCCTGCTCGACCAGATCCTCGGGGCCCATCACCATGCCGCCCACCCGCCCGTAGAAGTGCACCGGTTTCCGGCCGGCGATCGCGGCGCGCACGTCTTCCACCATCTGCCCGGTGGACAGCTCCGACACCAGCACGGCTTTGGCCCCCTCGGCGGTCTTGAGGAGCGCGTCGCTCGGGTACGGGTACAGCGTGATCGGCCGGAAGAGCCCGAT
>JAPLKX010000022.1 GCA_026387845.1 Candidatus Hydrogenedentota bacterium
GTGGTTATTCTTTGTTCATGGTTGCCGGGATATATCCCCGGTTTCTGTTTCGGTAAGGGCGTGCGTCTTGGAAAAGAGAGGAATCAAGCGATGGAAACGATCTTTCAATCTGTCACACAGTACCCGGACCGGCATGATGCGAACGGTGTGCTAATGCGCCTTGTAGATGGTTTGGGGTACCGCTTCTATTGGGCGACGGAAGGGCTTTCGGAAACGGACTATTCTTTCTCGCCCGGCCCGGACTCGCCGTCCATCGGACGCGTGGTGGCGCACATCTGGGGCTTGACGAACTGGATACGCCTGAACTTCCTTGGGCCAGCCGGCGTCAATCATCGGCCGCCCGAAGGCGCTGCGCAACGCGAACAAGCGCTGACCATGCTGGCTGATATTCGGGCGCACGTGGCAGCCTTGGATGGCGGCGCGCTCTTCGCGCTGACCATAGACGGGCATCCGTTCTGGCACGTCATCAACGGCCCGTTGTCTGACGCTTTGACGCATGTTGGTCAGATCGCGTCGTTCCGGCGGTTGAACCGCAATCCGGTTCCCAAGCACAATGTCTTCCTGTGCCATGAATAAGGGGCTATCAAAAGGAGCCTGGCATTCCTATCTTGGCGCAATGATGGCCGTAAAGCGGCTCCCATTATGGTTGTCTCCCGTGGCAGTTGCGATCAGGCTTTGAGTTGTTGTCCCTTTGTTTCAGGCGCGAGCCAAATAACCAGCACTCCCACGGCGTAGACCAGCCCGGTGACTGCGCCAACCCGGGCGTAGTTGCCGTGGAACATCTGAATCAGCAGCCCGGCCGCCATAACGCCGCCCGCCGTGAGAAACCGCCCCGAGTTATACGAGATGCCCGTTCCCGTGGCGCGGACGTGCGTGGGGAAGATCTCCGGCAGATAGAGCGGTAGCCACCCGAAGAACAGCGTGCTGACAAGCCCCTGAACAAATACCGCCGGAAGAAACCCCGGCTGAAGCGGCTCCAGAAACGTGAAAATGTATACGTTCAACGAACTGGCGCAGAGGCTGATTAGCGCATACGAGAGCCGGCGGCCCAGCAACTGCCCCACGTATCCGCCGAGCAATCCACCCAGCGTCGCACCCACCGACCAGCAGAACAGGGTGCTGGCCTTGTATCCGGGGTGGGCCGCGCCGCCAATCTGCTCCGCCCATGGCAGCATCCATTTGCTCGAAGCCCACGCCCCCAGCAGCGGGATGGCGCCCAGGCAGATGCCCAGCATGGTGCTCCTGATCAGGGGCGGCCGGAACAGGGCGACCAACGGCATCGCTGGGCGTTGAGTGCTGCTGACGGCTCGCGATTGCAGCCACTTGGGCGATTCCGGCACAAGCCACAGCGCCAGCAGGCCCAAAACAATCGGGCTGCCCGTTATCAGCATGAACGGCCGCCAGGTTTCAGGCGTTACTACGTACCATTTTCCGAGGAGCGACAGCAGCAGGATGCCCAGGTTGGCCGCGGCGCCCATCAGGCCCGCCAGGGCAGGCCGGGAAACATCGGCCCAAAATTCCGCCAGCAGCGACACGCCGTTGGGCCAGGTTCCGCCTACACCCAGCCCCACAAAAAACCGCAGCGCCAGCAGTTGCGGCTGAGTCTGAGCGAAATAGCCCGCAATCCCGAATACCGTATAGCAGAGAATGCTCCAGGACAGGCCTTTTGCGCGGCCAAACCGGTCTCCAAGATTGCCGAAGACCAAGCCGCCTATAGCCGCACCAAGCATGGTGACCGCCGAATAGGCGGCAAACCAGCTTCCCGCCCCGGCCTTTGTGAATCCGGCGCCCATAAAATCCGTGGAAATCGTTAAGGCCGCAAACGGCATCAAGCCCAGTTGCGTTCCCGCGAACAACCATCCCAATGATGCAGCGGCCAGGACGACCCACTTGCTCTTGACGGCCGCCGTGCCTGACTCCAGCGGCTCTCCCGACGAAAACGACATGTTGGAATCCTCCGGCGCCGAGTATAGAATGCTGAGGATCTAAAATGAAAGAGGGAGACTGCCGAAATGAAAATAGAAACCCGCCGCGCTTTCCTGAAAACCACCGGCACAGCCTGTGTGGCCACCCTGGCGTTACCGGCCTTGTCCGCTGCCGGCCAGGCGCCGGCGAGCGAGCGTGTACGGCACGCCGTAATCGGTCTCGGAGGCCAGGGAAGGCACCATGCTCAGATTTTTGCTTCGTTTCCGGACTGCGAGGTTGTGGCCTTGTGCGACGTCGACCCCGAACAAATCAAAAAGGCGTTGGCAAAAGCCCCCGGTTCGGCCAAACCCGAGCAGGTCTCCGATTTCCGCCGCGTGCTGGACAACCCGTCCATCGACAGCGTCAGCGTTGTCACTCCCGATCATTGGCACACCCCGATCGCGCTGGCCGCATTGAAAGCCGGCAAGCACGTCTACGTCGAGAAGCCGTGTGCCCACAACATCCGCGAGGCGATGCTGCTCAAAGAGGCGGCGCGCAAGAGCGGCAAGTGCGTCCAGCAAGGCACACAAGGCAGAAGCGGCCCCGCGCTTCAGGAAGCCGTTGAGTTTTTGCGCGGCGGGGGCATTGGCAAAGTCCGGATGGCTAAAGCGATCAATCATCAGCTTCGAGAACCGATCGGCCGCGCACCCGAGTCCGACCCGCCGGCCGGAGTCAATTACGACATGTGGCTCGGCCCCGCGCCAAAACATCCGTTTACAAAGAACCGGTGGCACTACGAGTGGCATTGGTTCTGGGACTACGGCTGCGGTGACATCGCGAACGACGGCATCCACCAGATCGATCAGGCCCGGTGGGGGCTCGGCGCGGGGATCCCCAAAGCCGTCAGCGCGTCCGGAGGCCAACTGTTTTACCGCGACGACCACGAGACTCCGGACACCCAGGTAGTCACTTACGAGTATGACGACTGTTACCTTCTGTACGAAATGCGGCTGTGGACCGATTACAAACTCGAAGGCCATGACAACGGCGTGGTGTTCTACGGGGAAAACGGGAAACTCGAGATTGGCCGCGACGGCGTGGATGTCACGCTTATTGGCGAACCGAAGAAAAACCTCGGGCCTTACGCAGACATTGGGGCGCACGCCCGCGGTTTCCTGGATTGCGTGAAGGCCAACAAGCCGGACGGGCTGGCGGGCGGCATCGAGGAAGGGGCGATATCGACGGCCCTGTGCCACCTGGGCAACATTGCGACGCGCGTGAATCGTAAGCTGGAAATCAACCCATCAACCTGGGAATGTGTGAATGACCCGGCCGCGCAGAAGTTGTACTCCCGGGAGTATCGCGCCGGGTACGAGTTGCCAGCATAACAGATAATACGTGCACGTTGGGACGGCCCCCGGCCGCGCCTCTCGGCGCGCTTTGTGGGGGGTGTCCCTCTTTTCGCCGCGTTCCCCGTCCGCCCGCGTCATTCCATGCTGTACCGGTGCAGTGCTTCGACAAATGCTTTCATCCACGCTGAACACTCACGCTTGAACCGGCAGCAGTACAGGTTGTCAGAGATGACCAGCGGCTGCTCGATGTACCGGGCGCCAACCACCTCCACGTCAAACCGGCACCTGGGAATCGTGGTGACGTCCCGCCCGCGGATCACGCCGGCCGTGGCAAGGATTTCCACACCGTGGCATATCGACGCCACCGGTTTCCGTTTTTCAAAGAAATGCTTCACGATCCGCATCAGTTCCGCGTCGTAGCGCAGGAACTCCGGCGCCCGCCCGCCCGGAAGCACCAAGCCGACGTATTCGGCGGGGTCGACGTCTCGAAACGCAATATCAGACTTGAACGTGTAGCCCGGCATCTCGACCGTAATGTCCCAGTTCGGGTCGTGTTCATGCTGTACGAGGTGATACGCCCTTTTTTCGGGCGCCGCCAAGACAACTTTGAAATCCTCGCCGAGCCGGTAGTACGGCACCAGCGTATCAATAACTTCCGCTCCGTCCCCAATCACCACCAGAACTTTTTCCATGTCGACCACTCCGGATTCTGCCCTGGTTTCACTGCGGCTGCGCCAGAAGTTTCAGGTATTTTTCATAAGCCGAATCAAAGGCCGGCGCAACACCCGTCTGTCCATCGGAAATCCAGATCCCGAACGTCAGCGTAAAGACATCGCCTTTCTTGACCGTAGTCGCGGCGGGCGGCACCGCCGGGTCTTCGGGAGCCGTCATGGCCTTTACGCCAAACGGATTGGCGACAATGAGCCCGTAGTTGCGCGTGTGAAACCAACAGGGCCGGAAGTTTCCGGGGGCCGGCATAACGGAAATGGCAGCGGGGCGGCCCTCGATGTTCCCCCACGCCGCACACCAGCGCGCCGGCTTTCCCCAAGTGGCTTCTTCATTCTGCCCGCCTTCGCTGTTAACGATCTTACCCGAGCCGAATTCGACCGTGAGCGGCGTGTTCAACCGGACGCCCAGCCCCATCTCCTCCTGATCGCCGAACGTGAAATCATCCGCGTCGGACCGGAATTCACTGCGGCTCACCAGCAGCCACGCAGTGGGTTCGCCGGCGTAAACCGAATACGTGCAGGTTTCGCGGCAAACCACGTTCCCTTTCTTGCCCACGTACTCATTCTCGACTGAGAACTCGCCATGGCCCGGCCCGCCTGCAGGCGATTTGAGGAACCGGACGTGCCGCACCTTGGCCTTGTTGCGCCAGAAGTCCTCGCCGCCCAGATCGCCGAACGCCAGCCAGATTCCCGGGTGGAACTCGGCGTGGTCGTCGTTTCCCTTGTTGGCAACGGGGTCCGGCGGGTGGGGCCGCGTGACGGCCAGCCCCTGAGGCGTCTTCACCTGGCAAAAATAGGGCCGCGGTATTGCCTTATCTTGATACACGTAGGCCGCAACAACTTGATCTCCAACCGAGATTGCGACCCGCCCGGCCTCCGCCTTGAATGAAACTGCAGGATGGCCTTCCGCGTAGGCGGACTCCACCGGCAGCGCGGCCAGCATACACCCGACCAAGAGAACAACTGTCCCGCCACGGCAAAAGGTTTTCATTACGCCTCCCATCTCACGATGCGTTCCAACTCCCAATTCATTAACGGTAAGGCATCTCGTGAACATTTCGCAACCCAGAGTTAACCGATTGGAGCCTGTCGGCCGATAACGCGCATTGACAGGAGAATGATTTTTATTGAGAATACCTTCCCAAAAGCAGGACGGGGCTTTGGGAAGGGAATGCCCCTCGACATTGCAGGCGGCTGGAACAAGTCCAACGGGCTCAACCGGCCCGGGCTCGAGCGGCTTGTAGGCAACCTCGAGCGGGGACAGCCGATTGGCGACCGGGTTGGCGAGTTCCTGCCGGGGTTGGATCAACATGACCCGCGCAGAGCCGTTGTGGGCAAACTGGTCGACCAAATCCGGCAGATGTGGCAAGACAAGTCCTATATGCTCGGCAGCAACGAGCCTTATGAAATGGTCAAGCGGCTGGCCGTGCTTTCCAGCATGGTCGACGGCCAGGTTTTTTGGAACTGCAAGAGCGTTAAGCGGGAAGGACGGAGCGCCCCGCGTTAGGCCAGGCGATGAACGAATCGAAGCTTCTTGCGATACCGTTTATGCTCGCTTGCGTGCGGCGCGCGCAACCTGGCTGTGTATCCGTTTGCCGAGCCGGTCCAGGGCTTCGGAGTGGTCGAGCGGTTGGATATGCACGTTGATGATGGAGAACTCCTGCGTGTTAGCCAGCGCTTTTTCCAGGGCCTGCTCGAGATCGCCTTCGGTGTGTACTTCACACCCCCACCCGGCGCGGACGATTTCGGGCCAGCGGTGATATGCCCAGTCATGAATGTCGTTGAATGGGCCGTCGAGGATAAGGCGTTCGGTGGTGTAGCCTTTGTTGTTCAACACGAAGACGATGGGATTGAGGCCGCAACGGACCACCGTGGACAACTCCTGGCCTGTCATCTGGAACGCGCCGTCGCCTACGAACACCATGGGGCGGAGTTTGGGCTTGTTGATCTGCGCTCCCACCGCGGCGGGGACCGCGAAGCCCATCGACGTATAGTAGGCGGGGCTGAGGAATTCGGAGCGGCGATGAATTTCGAGGTCCGCGCCGCCGAAAAGGCTGTCGCCAACGTCACAGATGACAATGGTGTTCTCGTCGAGACATTCGTTGACTCTGGCCCAGAACCGGCGCACGCAGATGGGTCGGGCGGGCTGGGAACGAAACGCCCGGTGTTCGGGTTGCCGTAGGGGTGCGACTTTGCGCCGAGGTCCCAACCGGCTCTTGAGCAGGCCTTCCATGAAATCGCGCAGCAGAACTTCTTCGTAATGATGGTAGCGGATTGAGATCCGGGCCGAGGTAGCGTTAATGATCCGGTTGGTATCGAGTTTTGCAGTGCCGATACCGAGGTTGATGTCCGTCATGAACTCACCGAGGCTCAGCACACAGTCGGCGCTTTCCACTTTGCGCGTAACCCGTTCATGGCCCATGCCGCCCTCGTAGATGCCGATGAATTGCGGATGCCGTTCGGAAATCACGGACTTGCCAAGAAGAGTCGCGGCAATCGGGAAGCCGGTCCGCTCGACCAGTTGGACCAACAGGCGCTGCAGGCCAAATCGGTGCATTTCCACCCCCGCCAGGATCACCGGCGACTTCGCCGCGCGCAACATCGAAGACGCTTCTTGAAGGGCCTCGTGAAGCGATTTGGCGTCGCTGACAATTGTTTCGTCCTTTGCGCAGGCGGCCGTCTTCATGGGCAGGCTGGGAACATCTCTTGGCAGCTCGATATACACGGGCCGTTTATACCGCCGGCACATGGCAATGGCCCGGTGGATTTGTGCGGGGGCGTTGGCAGCGTCCTCGATCACTTCGGTGCAGACCGTCACCTCCCGGAACACCTTGAGCTGGGTGTCAAAATCTTTTACACGATGGTGCAGAAACGGGGATCGCACCCGTTCATTGAGGCCGGGCGAGCCGCTGATGACAATCAGGGGGGACTCTTCAGCGTACGCCTGGGCGACGGCGTTGAGGACGCTGAGTCCGCCCACGCAATAGGTAACACACACGGCACCGAGTCCATTGAGCCGCGCATAAGCGTCGGCGGCGTATCCGGCGTTCATTTCATTACACGTTCCAATGACCTTGAGGTGGCTTCGATAAAGCATGTCATAGAAGCCAAGAACGTAATCGCCCGGAACGCCGAACACGTGCTTGAGCCCGGCTTCCTCCAGGCACCGCACCAGATACCCGCCTACCGTCATGCTCATTGTGTTCTCACCTTATGTTGGCGCGCATTAGGCGGCTGAGAAACCTTTGCCCTCAACTCCCTTTTCTATTCCCTTCACCACCGGTTCAACGTTGGCTGCGAAGGCAAGATTCCTCCTATAGGAGTAGATTGTCAAGAATCTCCCCGCTTGGTCGCCTAACGCGCCTGAGAAGCCGCGGCTGAGAAACCCCGAGCCAACTGCTGCGAAAAACAGGGATTGACTCGCCCCCAGCAGTTTGAAAATCTGTCTGCTCTGAAAATTCCAACTGATGCAGACAGCGTAGGTCCGAATTCCGATTCGGACTGGACAACCCCCCGTGCCCGTCCCATTCGGAGATGGGACCTACTTTTTCGCCCGTTGGTTTTCATCGTTTACGGGGGAGGCAAGGCCTCATGGCCAACTGTCCCTGCTTTTCGCGGCCACAACGGCTGTTCTTGTTGGACGCGGCCTGCTCAGCGAGATGAAAACAATTCCAGTATTTCGCGGAGGCGGGACTGCTGGGCGGGGTCCAGGCGGGCGGACCCGCGGGCGCCGAGCACTTCGGCCTGGTCGCGCGAAAGCTGGGCGGTGTCTTTGCTTCCCCTGGCTTCCCAAATGGCCCGCGGGCCGCGGACAGCGACCCGGGGGATGAAAAACTCGTTGCCGCGCAGGCGCTCGAGGGTGTGATAGGCCGTCAGGTATCCGGTTCCCCGGGGTCCGATTTCCTCGACGAGTTCCCTGGCGATGGCGGGTTCGTTGACCTCGATGCCGGCGGCGATGCGCCGTGACATGCCCGCGATTTCTTCGTCCATGATGAGTTGTTCATGGCTGCACGTCAGGCCGGTCGCGAACATGCCGCAATTGACGATCAGGTCGTTGCCGGCCGCGACCGCGCAGAACGTGCTGAACGTTTTTTCCCAGGCGTTCTGTTCGTCGTGTGCGTGGTTGTCGGAGTTTGGCGCGGTAGTGTGCGACGGCACGCCGTAGAACCGGGCAAGTTGCGCGCCCGCGACCCGGCAAATGCTGGTTTCCGCCGATCCCACGAGTGCATAGCCCGT
>JAPLKX010000557.1 GCA_026387845.1 Candidatus Hydrogenedentota bacterium
ATTCGTGTCTGTCCCTGCTTTTCGCAGCATGAATACGTCGCCGAATTTGCGAACAAGAGTACGTTAGAATCCGATGGTGCGGAGGCTGAGTTTGGGGTACTCGCGCGAGTCGATCTCGTCAGGCGCTACCCGATTGCCGGCGGCATCTCGGATGAGAACGATCCAGGGGCGGTCAAGCTGTTCGGGATTGACGCGGCTTACCACCCCGGAGAACCGGTCGTAAGGCGCGCCGCGCACCAGGACTTGCGTCCCTTTTGGATAAACGGGCGTAACCCGCCGCATAGCCATCACGACGTCCCTATTGAAAAAGGATCCGGTGAGCCTGGAGATGTCTTCGATGGCTTGGTCCGGCGGCAAGGGAGGTTGTTGTGGGGTTCCGCTGAGCAGGTTGTCGTAGTGGTTGGCGAGGGCGGCGATTTCGCCTATCAGGGTGAGCATGGGCGTGGTTTGGCCGCGGGGCCGCTGAATCTGGTTTGAGCCTTTGAGCCCCCTGGGCAGGCCGGACCCGTCCTGATGTTCGTGATGCTCATAGGCGACATAGGGGGCGAGGATCTCCGATTCGTCGGTGGCCTTGAGCAGTTCGTAGCCCAGTATGGTGTGGTGGCGGATGCGCCCGAGTTCGTCGTCGTCGCGCGGAATGAACAGCATGCCGATGTCGTGGAGCAGGCACCCCCCGGCCAATTGGCGCATCCGCGCCGTAGGCAGATTGATCGCGCTGGCGATCATGATGGCGACGGCGCACACGTCCAGCGAGTGGTCGTAGAGGGCGCCGTCACGGCTTTTCAACGACGTGAGGCCGGCGAGCGTTCTGCGGGTGAGCACGTCGTCCATGAGGTCGCTGGCGATCCGGCTGACCTTCTCGAGCAGGGCCTTCTGGTTGACGAGCGCGCGGATATTCTCGGAGTTGATCGCCTTGAGCAACTCCTCGTGGGACTGAGCGCGGAGCGAGGCCAGTTCCTGCTCAATACTGTCAAAGGTCTCGCGCAACGTTTCGATGGCTCGGGATCGGACGATGACGCTGATGTCTTCCTCGGGATCGACGTCGGGTTGATCTTCCTGTTTGATGTAGAGGCGGGAGTACCCTTTTTCGCGCAGGGTGTCGATGTAGCCTTGCGTGAGGGCGACGCCTCTTGCCAAAAGGATTCTGCCCTTGGCGTCGACGAGGTCGCGCGCCATCAGGAAGCCCGGTCTTAATTGATCAATGAGTAAAACGTTCATGCGATGTACCTGCGGATTTACACGAGCCATGGTAGCATTTCGGCGCCAGGATTCATAGCGGGGGCAGCCGGGGTGAGGCCGGATTCAAATTGTGTTAAGCTAGGGACCGGCAAGGTGTTGGAAAGGACGCAGTATCGACATGAAGGCAGCCAAGTGGTTTCAGCCGCGTGACGTGCGGCTGGTCGAGGTCGAGAAACCTTCCCCCAAACCGCATGAGGCGTTGATCCGGGTCGAGTCCGTGGGCATTTGCGGGTCCGACATCCACTACTACCTCGATGGCCACATCGGCTCCTCGCGGATCAAGTCGCCGCTGATTCTCGGGCATGAGTTCAGCGGCATTGTCGAAGAGGTGGGCGGGGAGGCGGACCGCGGGTTGATCGGCAAACGGGTTGCGGTCGAGCCGAGCATCCCCTGTTTCAAGTGCGAGTGCTGCCGGCGGGGAGACTACAACGTCTGCCGGAACCTGTTTTTCCCGGGCGGGCCGCCGCACGATGGCGTGCTGTGCGAGTTTGTGGCGATCCACAGCCAGTTCTGTTTTCCCGCGCCAGACGCGATGAGCGCGGCCGTCGCGGCAATGATTGAGCCGCTGGCCGTGGCGGTCCATACGGTCGAGTTGGCGCAACTCCAACCCGGCGAGACCGCCGCCGTGCTCGGACTCGGGCCAATCGGCCTGATGACGGCGCGCGTGGCAAAACTCTCTGGCGCCGGGACGATCTACGGCGCCGACTTGTTTGACTACCGGCTGGACGCCGGCCTGCGGTACGGGGTCGACACGGCCTTTAACGCGGGCCGCGAGGACACCGTGGCCGCCATCATGGATGCCACGGGCGGGCGCGGCGTGGACGTGGCGTTCGACACGGCCCGGTCATCGGCCACCCCGGCGGTTGCGTGCCGGGTGGCGCGGCCGGGCGGGCGGTGCGTCCTGACGGGCATCAGCGGCGAGGAAGAGGACCCGTTCCCGGTGGGCGTGGGCCGGCGAAAAGAATTGAAAATACAGTGGTGCAGGCGGTTCAAGAACAATTTTCCGCGGGCAATCGAGTTGGCCTCGTCAGGCCAGGTGGATGTGGCATCGCTGGTGACGCATTCGTTCCCGCTCGATCAGGCGCGGGAGGCGTTTGAACTGGTTTCGACGTATTCGGACGGTGTGCTGAAAGCTTCGGTTGATCAGTGAACCTTATAAGGGAGCAGTCATGTCGAGATTGAAGAAATATTTGATACGCGTGGGCATCGTGGTGTTGGTCTTGGCGGGTTTGGCGGTACTGCTGGTGGGGCCGTGGCCGACCTACTCCAAAGGTTTTGAAAACGCCGGCTACTACAAAAACGCCCTGGCCGCCATCCAAAAGAACGGGGCCGAGGCACGCATCACCGGTTCGCCCGGCCAGTTGCTGGCCGGTTGGGGCGCAAGCCTGATCACCCCGGCCACGCTCGTCCCCATGGCCGGCTACGGAGCCCGCAATGGGAAACCCGCCGAGGGCGTCCACGATGACCTGTTTGTCAAGGCGCTGGCGCTCAGCGACGGCCAGGACGTCGCCGTCATCGTGGGGGCCGACATCCTGCTGACGCCCGAGAACGTGGCCGACCTCGTGCGCCAGGCCGTGGCCAAACAGACGCCCCTGACCCCCAACAACATCTATTTCTCCGCGAGCCACACGCACGACTCGCTCGGCGCGTGGGGGCCGGGCCTCGTCGCCAAAATCAGCGCCGGCAAATATCAGCCGGATATCCCGCCGTTCCTGGCCGACGCATACACCACGGCCATCGTCAAGGCGTACAACTCGCTGGGGCCGGCCAAGCTGGCCAACGGCAAAATCGACGCGCCCGAGTTCATCAGGAACCGGACTCGCGAAGCCCCGGTAGACTCCGAACTAAGCTACATGCTCATCGAGAAACAGACCGGGGAGCGGTGCTACGTGGTGAACTACAGCGCCCACCCAACGACCGTCGGCCCCAAGTTCATGCTCTACACGGCCGAATACCCCGGGTTCCTCCAGCGGGCGCTCGAGCGCCAAGGCGCCGCCGCCATGTACGTTGGGGGCGCGTTGGGCAGTAGCGGGCCGCGCGCGCCCGAAGGCCCCAGCGACATCGACCGCGCCCAGGCCATGGGCGACGCGCTGGCTAAACGCGTGCTCGACGCGACCGCACAGCCCCAGTTCAGGACAAACCTCGACATTGCCGCCGTGGGAGTCGGGTTCGATTTGCCACCGTTCCAACTGCGTATTTCGCCCCGCTGGCGGCTGTCGCCGTTCTTGCCGCCGATCCTGGGCGTGGACCGGGACGGGTGGATGCACGCCGTCCGGATTGGCGACATCCTGCTCGTTGGCGCGCCGGGCGACTTCAGCGGCGAGATCAGCCTGAAATGGAAGAAATGGGCCGCCGAACGCGGTTACACGATGTGGACTTCGAGCTTTTGTGCCGACTATGCCGGCTACATCTCGCCCGACCAGTATTACAACGATGCCGATGCCGTGCGAGAGTATGAGACCGGCATGATGTCGTGGACCGGCCCGCACCAGGAGGCCTTTTTCACTGCCCTGATGGAACACCTCGCCGAGGCGGTGGGGCCGCCCCAGAAACCGGCTGCAACCAACTAAAAGCGCATTCTTATGCGCCGCATTCCCATGCGCGCATAGGAACGCGGCGCATAACAACGCGGCGAAGCCGGGAGAAACGGTGACTGCCAATGCAGGATGACCAGGACTTACTCGAAGACCGCGATCTCGAGGTGTGGGAAGCCAAGCCACCGCCGCGCGACCAGACGCGCGGCTTGATGCTGCCGCTGCTGATCGCGCTGTCCGGCGTGATGCTGCTGGCGCTGCTGGCGTTGTTGGACGCCCAGGCCCAGGAACCGCAGGTGTGGGGCAACGCGCTGCTGTATGCCGGCCCGCTGCCCATACCCGAAGATGAGCAAATCATTCCCGTGCTCATGCGGCAGATGCCCGAACCACGCTCGCCCCTGCTGGACGGATTCGAGGAGACATCCCAAGGCCGCGAAGCCGTGCAAAAACTCCAACTGGACAAGGGCGAGTGGGTGGTCTTGCTTCCGGTGTCCGACGACGTGCTGAAGACCCTGCTCGCCGACGGCAGGATACCTGCCCGGGGACGGTTCGAAGCGCTCGCGGGCGATCTGGCGCGCGGCGCCTCGTTCGAGATTGACGGCCACGAGTTTAAGGTCGTGGGCCGGCTTCAACGGGGCGTGGGCGGCCTTGGGTTCGCGTTTGTCGTGCCCGACGATGAGACGTACCGGCCGCTGTTCACGCCGGACCTCGGCGCTACAACAGGCTGGCTCGACCTGATCGGGCGAGAGCGGTTGGCCACAATGCCGGCGGAGCAACGCGAGCAGTTTCCCGAGACCGTCGGGCCGTCGGCGCGGGCGGGCAAAGGCGTGGCGGCGGGGGTGGTTCTCGGGCTGGTGCTGGTGGCGCTGGGCGGGTCCGTCACGTATTACAGAATCTTTATGCGTATGGCGGCCCGCGGCGTCGGCGGGGCTCAGGGAATGCTCGAAGACGTGCGGGACCGGCCCGGCCTGTTCTGGGGCATGCACGTGCTGTTGTACGGCGTGCTGTTCCTGATGATGCTGCTCGCCGTGAAATACCCCGTTGCCGCGATGCGCATCGAGCATTACGTCGGCGAGGAACTCTCAAAAGGCAGCCTGCGCCACATTGGCGAGGCGTACGCCAGCAGGGACGTGGTGCTGGCCGCCGTCATGACGTTTGCCCACAACTATTTCCTGGCCACCCTCCTTTACACGTTCGTGCTGTCGCTGGTCATCCCGTTTGGCGGGGTCCTCAAGAACCTGCTGACGTTCATGGTGGTGGGGTTCGCGATGTCGCCGCTCTGGCTGGGCTCCGCGTGGGGCATGTCGTTTCACTCGATCACCATGGCCGTCGAACTCGGCGCGTATATCGTCGCATCGTTCGCCGTGGCGGTCCTGTGGATCCGGGTGGTGCAGGGTCTCTCCCGCGGGCAGTTTTGGTCGCAGCTTGTCCGGGGCCTTCAGACAGTTTGGGGCGCGGCACTGATATCCGGCGCCATGCTGGCGGTCGCCGCCCTCTACGAAGCGGCCTCGCTCATCCTGCTGACCTGAAAAGATCCGACGGATCGGACGGATCGGACGGATAAGAACAGGCGCACGGCCTTGAGGGCCATGCGCCTGTTCTTCTAAACCGGCTTACTTGGCCTTTGCGTACTCGTCGTAAAGTTTGGCCAGATTGGCTTCCTCGGCGGTGCCGGAGTGGATCACCACGCGGTACTTGAACGTGAGCGTCTTGCCGTTTTCCAGCGTGAAATCGCCATTTTCCTTCTTGTTGGTGAAGTCACTGAGGCCGAAACAGTTCGCCCCGTTGAGGCCATAATCCCGAATGTGCCAGTTGGTCGGGTAACGCAGGTTCTGCGGGTTGTCAAAGATGGCGATCCCGCGAACACCTTTCCCCTCGATGGCGCCGGAGTAGTCCGACCAAGCAGCCTTCTTGCCCCAGGCCGCCAGCCCTTTTTCGCCGGTGGACAACGTGATCACGCCGGTTCCGCCTTTCATTTGCATGCCCGGCCGCATCCGAAACGCGACAATCCCGCCTTCCTTCGTGTCTTTCCACAGCACGGGGCCGTACGCCGCCGTAAACGTCACCGTTACATCGAACGCGCGCGCGCTCGGTGCGCCGGGGTAAAACTTGTACTCGCGCTCTTCGGCGATAACCGGCTTGTGATTGATGTCCTGCCACGTATTCTTGGCCTTGATCCACGCCGCGCCGTTGTCTTCGCCAAACGTCACCTCGTCCGAATGCTGCCACCCGGCCCGGTCGCCTTCCTCGCCCCAGCAGTCCACACCGTTCAGGTCGCCGTAGGAGGTCCAGAACGACTTGTGATGGACGTGATCCGTCTGGCCGGGAACTTTGGCGTTGGGATCCATCGGCCAGTCGCGGGTGACGCCCACCTGCCCTTCCGCCAGCAGCGGCCACAGGTACGGCTTGCGCTCGTCATTCGAGTAGTTATAGGTCGTAAACTGCTCGCCGTTGATCAAAACGTCGAGCTGAGTCGGGCTTTTCTGCTTAATAGTTACTTTGCCGTCAGCCGCGCTCGCCGAGAACGCGGTGCCGGCCAGCAATGTCATCATAATCAAGGCGGCTATCATGCGCATGGTCACGGTTCCTTTCCGAGTTGTTTGGGCGAAACTTTAGCACACCGCAGCCAAGCCCGCAAATTAGCCTGGAGTCCGGAGTCCGGAGTCTGGAGGTAAAAACAAAACACAACCAACCGCGGAGAGTCCTTTTTAAGAGAGTCCCTTGAGTTCTTTGTGGCTAAAACTATTCGACCACGACGAGCGGAAACTGGCCGGCGGTCTTCTCCTTTTTCGGGTTCGTGACGGTAAGGGTGGCCACATACTTGCCTGGCGTCTTATAGGCGTGTTCGGCCCGCGCGTCCTTCGATTTGTCCCCGTCGCCGAAATCCCACTCGGCTTTCTTCACCAGCGGCACGTACTTCACCGAATACCCGAAAACAAACGGCGGCGCAATCGTCACCGGCATCCGGCCCGTAGGCGCGATCACCACGTTCTGGATGTCGAAAAACTCCGGTTTCCCCGCTTTGAGTGTGAGGTCCTTGGGCGCGGGCGCGATCCGGATCGGGCTGACGCCCGCGATGATGTCCGCGCCGGCCCGGATGCTTTCGGCGTACCGGCCCTGGTCGCAGTAAGCCAGCAGGATCGCGTCGGCCTCCGCCAATTGCGGCAAGTTCTTCGGATAGCCCAGCAGGAGAACAACCACCCGCGCCCCTTTGGCCTTCAGTTCGCTGATGATTCGGGCTTCTCCGAATGACTTGCGCATCCCCGTAAAGATGCACACGACCGTCCGCATGTCTTCCGCGTGGCTGGCGACCCGGCTCACCTCGAAGTCTTCGATCTCGCCCAGTTGGCGCGCCGTACGAATCGGCTGCTGAACGACCGGCTTCACATATTCTTCGAGCGCCTTCCCCATAAGGTCCACGCCGATGACGCCCGTCACGCCAACCGGCATCGAACGCTGCTTCGAGAGCGGCAGGACGTTGCCGGCATTTTTGACCAGCGTGATCGAGTTGCGCTCGATCTGGTAAGTTTCGTTTGCCACTTTTTTCTTTTCGAGCGCGTCCGCTTTCCTGGGCTCGGGAATCGGCCGCCCGCTGAGGTGGTGCGACCGTTTTAGCGTGAGAATCCGGCGCACGGACTGCTCGAGCCGGGTTGCAGGGATCTGGCCTTTTTGCACGGCCTGCGCGATGGCCTCCGCACCCCGCAACACCCTGTCGCTGCCCGACCAATAGATCATATCGGCGCCCGCTTCGAACGCCATCACCGCGGCCTGGGCAGGGTCGATGTTCCTGCCGATATCCGGCGAGTCAATCGGTCCGGCCACGATGATCCCGTCAAACTTCAACTCATCGCGAAGAAGCCGATAAACCTCCGGCGACAGGCTGGCGGGGAGGTTTTGCGGGTTGAGCGTCGGCACGAGCGTATTGGCCACATGCACGACGGGCGCACCCGCGTCGATGGCGGCCTTGTACGGGAGCAACTCGCGCGACACCAATTGAGGCCGCGGCGTCAGCAGGGCTGCGGGCGCACGCTCGCCCCGGTCGTGCCCGCCGCCCGGGAACCCTGTGGGCGCCGGGATGATGCCGCCGGCCAGCAGCGTCTGAATCATCGCGACGCCCGCCTGACCGGCAAACCCCGGGTCGCTGCCGAACGTGTTGGTGACGGTCGGCGCGTCGGGAATGGTGGGCGCCAGTTCCAGCGACGGGCCAAGGTTCATGTTCAAACCCATCATGGTAAGGTGTTGCGCCAGCATCTCGGCCAGGCGCTCCGTCGCGGGCAAGTCCGTGGCCGCGCCCAGGCTCAGCAACGACGGCAACTGCGCGAACGTCACCGGCAACCGCTCCTCGGACTGCGTCATCTCGTACAGGTCCGACGCGATGAACAAAGGGATGCCTTTCTTGACCTCGACATTCGGCATCGACCGTAGCGTCTTGACGTAATCCGCCGCCTGGTTCGGCGAAATGACTGCCGGAATGACAACCCCGCCCGGCACGCAACGTTTCAGCATCTCCCGGTCCGTGTTGTTCGGCCCTTCGAACCCCTGCATCATCACAAACATGACCTGCGCTACACGCTCCGGCAGGTCGAGCATCGCCAGCTTCGAGTCGACCAGTTCCGCGTCGGATTTGGCGGGAGCCGGGGCGTCTTTCGAGCCCGGCTTTTCCTCCGCGATCGGCGACACGGGTTTCGCCGCAAAATCGTTGGCAGCAACGGCTACAGACCCGCCAAATGCCGTTAAAAACACCACGAGCGCCAGCGCCGGAAAGAATCTAGTGTTTGTTAGTGGGACCATTGCGACCATTGAGAC
>JAPLKX010000638.1 GCA_026387845.1 Candidatus Hydrogenedentota bacterium
GTGCAGTAACCGGCCGCAAAAATTACTCGTTGAGCCGGGGAATCTGATATTTTAGCAGAAGGCGCCGCCTTTGTTGGGGTACCCGGCGGCCTACAGCGAAGGGAGAATGCCATGAAACGCAAAAATCTTTTCCACACGGCGGTGCCGGTAGTCCTTTTGGTGTTGTTGTGCGCGGGTCCCGCGTTGCTTATGGGCTGCGGGGGCAAAGAAGAACCGGCCCCGGCCGCTGGACCGGGCGCGCCGGAACAACCCGCGGCGGAAGTCCCGCCTGTCGAGGAGGCGCTCGGGCCGGACGCGCCGGTCACGTTGCCCGTGCTGCGGCTGATGCCGGAATCGGCGGTGGTCGCGGCGGCCGTTCCTTCGATCAGTTCGCTTTACGATACCGCTACGACGATTGCCAAACGCTATGTGCCCCCCGAACAGGTCGACGCCGCGGTGGCCGAGTGGACATCCAAGGCCGCGCAAGAGTTGGGCGTGCCGGAAGCCAAGACGCCCATGGATATCGCCCTGCAGCGGGGTTTTGATCCGGATGCCCCGATCGCAGTCTTTTCCGATATGGAACAATTTGCGGCCGCCTTCGAAAAAGCCGCCACAGCCGCTGCAGTACGCCAGGCGGAAACCCCGCCCCCGGCTCCCAAGCCCGCGCCCGACACCGCCACGCCGCCCGCCGCGCCTGACGCATCTACTCCCCCGGAACCCGAGGCGGTTACTCCGGCTCCGCCGCAGTTCAACGACGTTTTCAATGAGGAGTTCGAGAAGGCTCTGCGTGAACAACCGCCGGCGTGGGTGGCGGTGTGGCAGGTGAAGGATGCCGCGGCCGCGGAGAAGTCCGTCAAAGAACTTGGCGCAGAGTTGCTGGAGGCGGAACAGCCGCTGGGCGATGGGGAGACCCTGACGGCTGGGGATGTGGCGGTGCATTCGTTCGAGAACGGGCGGTTTGCGTACGCGATTGCCGGGAATCGCATGTTCGCCGGCAGTTCTGTTCCGATGCTGCAGGAGAGCCTGGCCCGGCTGAGCAAGCCCGCCCGAATACGGTATGGGACGCCGGCCCTGCCTTCGCTGCGGCGGGACGAAACGGTGGTCCTGACCCGGATGGACCGAATGGTGGAATATGTCAAGCGCGTGATGCCGGCTCTGGCAAAATTGCCCGGAAACTCACCGTTTTCACAAATCCAGCTTGACACGGTGGAGTCATGGTCAAAGTACTACACGGGCGCCGACCCGGTATACATGGCGTTGACGACATTCCCCGCGGAAGACACCAAGCCGCCCATGGTTGTATTTCGCGGGCTCGTAGATATTTCTCAACACCCGGGGCTGGCAGAGTTGCTTGCCGGCACCAAACCACTGCGCCTTTCGCCGTTGATGCCTGAAAACACCCAGTTGCTGGTTGCCCAGGAATTCACCCCGCTGACCAAAGAGGAATTCCGCAAGCAATGGGCGATGGCGCTCCCGCCGGAAGCCCAGGTCGAAGGGGCCTTGCCGATGCTCAACCAGATCCTGGATCTCATCAACGATGAAGTCACGCTGGGAGTGTTCCCGTCGGAGACGGGGCTGCCAGGCATTCTTCTCCTGGTGGGGCTGACAAACCCGGATCAGGCAAAAACCCTAATCGGCGGTTTTGCGCCCACGGCGGTCGGCGAAGACTACAACGGCGTGCAGATCCTCAACGTGGTCGCCCCAATACCCATGGTGACGATCCGTCTGGCCTACGTTGGAAACGATCTGGTTGTCGCAACGGACGTACCGGCCATGAAGGGCGTTATCGACCGGCTGCAGGGCAAGACGCCGCCGGTCTTGTTTGCGTCGCTCGACCCGCCGGTAGACCCCGCGGTGCCGCGGCAGGGGCTGGTGGTCATCAAATCGCAGTTGCTCACGGACGTGGTGGTGCCGCTGTCGGCGTTTGCCGGAGGACTCGGGCAGGCACAACAGCCGATCGACACCGTAACCAAGGTGCTGCGGGAGTTGCGCGCCACTACTGAAGTGAAACAAAACCTTTACGAAAGCGACCTGACCCTCTATCTGAAATAGGCTGACAACAGCCAAGATCCGCCGGGCGGGGAGGTGGATGGTGATCGAGATCCAGTGCCCGAATTGCCAGAGAACGCTGAAGGTC
Source organism: Candidatus Hydrogenedentota bacterium (assembly GCA_026387845.1). Lineage (GTDB taxonomy): Bacteria > Hydrogenedentota > Hydrogenedentia > Hydrogenedentales > SLHB01 > JAPLKX01. Next base: position 2,117 of record JAPLKX010000638.1, read on the forward strand.
CCTGACAAGTACGTGGGGACGGAAGGCGCCTGCAATTATTGCGGCGGCCGGGTGCACGTTCAGGCAAAGCCGCAGCCTGCCGCCCCTGCGCCCATCCCGGCGGAAGGTACGGGCCTGCTGCAAGCGCAGTTGGCGGAGGCCCGCGCGGAGATCTTGCGCTTGACGGAAGCAACGGAATCGGCGCGGCTGGCACAGGAAAAAGCGGAAACCGAACGCGGCTCGGCCCTGGCGCGCGCCGCCGAACTCGACGCCGCCCTCCAGCAGGCCGCCGAGCGCGAACAAAACCTGGCATCAAAAGCCGTCCTCGACCAGGCGCAAACCGAGTTGGCTGAAACCCGCCGGCAGGCCGAGGCGCTCGAACATGAACTCGATGCCCAGCGCGAGAAAACCCAGCGCGTTGAGGCGCACCTGCGCGACGTCCGGGGCCGGCTGGCGGCTGTTGTCGAGGACCTGTCGGGCGTAGGAGATCTACCCGCAGGCGCTAACACCGCCCCATCCGCCGATTTCACGCCCGCGGACGCCACGGCCATTCTGGTGGGCGCCGGCTCCGCACGAACAAAGCCGCGGTGGAGGTGGCTGGTAGGACGCCGATAGGCTTTTTGAAACTGTCAGGTCAGGTTTGGTTAGTCACCACCGCAACAGTAGCCCGACTTCGCCGAAGCCGCGGCTTCGCCGAAGCCGGGTCATTTACCCCGCGTCTTCTTGATCAACCGGTAGGCGTCGTTGAGGGCTCGCATGGCATCGCCGTCGCCGCCGTGATCGGGATGGTGGACTTTGGCTTTGTTGCGGTAGGCACGCTCAATTTCTTCCCACGGCGCCGTGGGAGAGCAGCCGAAAAGCTTGTAGCACAAGTCAAGGTCGGCCGGAGAGGACCCGGGAGAATCGACCCGCTCACCGCGCAACTCGCGCAGCCCCCGGATGATCGCGGGCCAGATGCCCGTGGCGCTGAGCACAGCGATGATGAGCATCAATACCAGCAGTTCATTGATGCCCAGGCCGCCAAACATTGTCGCACTACCTCCTTATACAGAACTTATTTTCCCGCAAAACCCCCGGCAAGTCAATTGCGCTTGTGTTTGTCGAAGTGAAAGATGTTGTCGACCTGCTCGCCGGCGCTGTCTTTCTTGGGGGGCTTGCGGCGGCTCTGCCAATAGGTGCGCTGGCGGTCGCGAAAGTACGGAATGAACTTCATATAGGCGTAGCCGACGGCCATTCCGCCGAAATGGGTGGCCACGGACGTGGGGCTGCCGGGCGCAGCGTTGAGCAGGTTAATCACGATAACAATCGCCACCAGCATCCGCGCGTTGATCGGCACCGGGATCGGAAACATGAAAAACTGGCGGTGCGGGTTGACTATCGCGAACGCGATCATCACACCCATCACGGCACCGCTGGCCCCAACTACCGAAACGTTCCGCGCCTGAAGAAATGGCAGGGCCACTTGAAACACCAGCGGAACAAATGTCGCCATCACGCCCAGCGCACCGCATAACAAGTAGAAAACAACGAACTGGCGCGTACCCAGCGCCCGCTCGACGTCCGGCCCGAAAAAGTACAGCCACAGCATGTTGAAAAACACGTGCATCAGGTTGCCGTGGAGAAACATGTATGTCACGGGCTGCCAGACCATCCCTACCAGAAACGATACGGGCTGGAAAGACAGGTTCTCCGCGATCAGCCCGCCGGGCGGCCCAAACATGGCCACGCCGCCCAGCGGCACGTCGAGCAAAAGTTGAACCGCAAATACCGCCGAATTCAGCAAAATAAGACGCTGGACGGCCCGCGTGATTCGATAATCGTACCCGCCGTATGCCTTTTGTTCAGTGTAGTAGTAGCTGCTCATATGAGGAGGCCATTCTACATGAACCGGCGGGCCGATAGTATTTGTTCCGGCAACGATCAGCCGACGTACTGGCCCAGGTCGCCCAGCGCAAAATGCATGAACCGGCCCGCACGATCGTACGGGTAGTAAATGAACCGCACTTTCCCGATGATATTGCGCTCGGGCTGGGCTTTGTCGGTCCATGCGTGGGCGTCTTCACTGTTGTTGCGGTTGTCTCCGAGCAAGAAGACGTTGCCGTCGGGCAATTTGAACGGCGGCATAAAATAAAGCGGCGGCGTCTTGATGTACGGCTCCGAAACATAGTGGCCGTTGATGTACAATGCCCCGCCATCCACGGCTACAGTGTCGCCGCCAACCGCTACGATCCGCTTGACGATGAACGCCCCTTTCTCTTCGGGGTCTTCGGTGACCACCACGTCTCCGCGCCCGTATTGGTGGGCCGTAAGCGTAACGAGGTGGTCGCCCGTCATCAGGGTCGGCTCCATGCTGGCTGAAGGAACCATGAAAAAACTCATGTGACGGAACCCGAATAGGTAGATCACCGGAACCGACAGCAAGATAAACGCGATATACCCGCTCTGCCGCCCGAAAAAAACACTTCTCACGGTAGAGTTGTTGGTGTTTTCACTCACAGAAAAACCTCCTGTACCTCACACTGACGCGCTTGGCGCTACCAACGATCGGACCGGCGCTAAAACCTTGCCCTGCGCGGAACTACCGACCAAAAATCCGCCCCTTATTGGGCGTCGGCTGTCTTGGCGATTGCGATTGCGATTGCGCCGGCTCCTGCTGAAGTTCCGCAAGGAGTTTCTTCGGCACGGCCTCGTCCGGCCTCAGTTTGACAGCTTCTTTTAAACACTCGGCGGCTTTGGCTTTGTTTCCCTCCCGGATCCAGACGCGCCCCTCGTTGAGCCACGTGAAAAACCGCTCCACATCCGTTCGCGCCAGGTTCCTCGATGCCTGCCAGGCTTTTGCGGCCTTGGCCCAGTCGGCCCGGATGCCGAAGTTCGCCGCGGCGTAGAAGTTGTTGGCGTAATCCTGGGCGAGTTCGAAATCGTCCGGCGAGACTTCCGCCGCCTTCTTGCTGAGTTTCATGGCCTCTTTGTAGACCCTGGTTTTTTTCCATTTGCGCAATTCCTGCACCTGGGGGAAGTAGAGCAGATAGGCCTGCGCGAGGTTGAACAGGTAGTCCGGGTGGTTGGGATCAATGGCCAGGGCGCGATCATACATCTCAAAACCCAACTGGTATTGCCCATTATGGCAATAGTGGATGGCCAGGTTGTTCAGCGGCGCGCTGAATTGCGAGTCTAGCGACATCGCCAGGTTCCATTCTTTGAGGGCCCCGGCCTGCTCCCCAAAATAATCATAGAGAAGCTCACCGTAATAATTATGGCCATGTGCGTTTTTCGGGCACTGCACCAGGAGGTATTCGTACGCCTGACGGACGGTTTGAAGCCGGCCTGCCGCGCTTTTCCGCTTTTCCACGGCCTCGTCTTTTTTGCCGGTCCGGACGAGTTCCTTGGCGGCCTCGAATTCATCTCGCGCAGCGGGCACAAGTTGCTTGTCCAGGTCGCGCACGGCCTGGAGCAGCCCCGCCTCGTCCTTGATTGACTCCAGATGTTGCAGACCCTCTGGCAGTGGGGCGGCCGCGGCCGCGGCCGCACACGCCGCAAACACACCTATCAGCAGTGCCGTTAATTTCATGTTATGGCCAATCCTTTCATAATGACATTGTACACGGGCGTCATGGGACATCGGGAAGCCGCAGCGCGTGCCGCGCGTAGGTGCGCAGGATCTCTCCCACCGCGCTGGCCGACGCCACGTAGTCGCACGCCTCGTGGGGCGGATTGCCCGCGAATGCGCCGGAGATATGGCCCGCGCCTCTCCGCCCGAGTTCGGCGGAGAACGGCGCAAACAGTTCCGGCGTCGCGGGGAAACGGCCCATCCGTTTTAACGCGTCGCAGTAGCATCCGATCCAGGTGGCGTCCACGCTGCCCGACCAGTATTTTGGCAACATTTTCACGTCCGTCCCGTCTCCGACGTAGCGGCTGTCTTCCGGAGAAAGGGTCCGCAACCCGAACGGCGTCAGCAGGTGTTTCTCCACGAGCCGGATAACGGATGCAGGCTCCGCCGCCACAGCGTACGGCAAACCGGCCGCGAGAATCTGGCTCGAGTGGAGCGTTTCGTCGCGCCAGAATCCCTCCAGCCGGACCGAATCTGCCAGCCCGCCGCGCCGCTCGCACGTAAACGTCCTTCTGAGGGATTCAACCATTACCTGAGCGGATCTATGCCAGTCGGCGGCCCGGCGCCGGTCGTTTTGCCTCATGATGTCGGAAAGGATCATCTGGGCGTTGAACCACAAAGCGTTTGTTCCCAGCGGCAAGAGCGGCTGATATTGGGCGCCTTTTTCGTAGCCCACTTCGATCAGCAGATTCTCCGTATGATGAACTTCGCCCTCCGACATGTAGTAGCCGGCGATCCCATCGAGGAGCGGAACCAGAACGTCATAGACATACCCGTCGTCGCGAGACGCCTTCCAATATCTCCAGGCCGCCACGAACAGCCAGAGCGGCACGTCCGCGATATGCATTTGGCCGGCAACGGAGCGCGTGCAGAATCCCGAAGGCGACTGCGTGCTGCCCCAGAGCGCGGCGAGCCTGTCGAGGTACTTGCGGGCGGTCTCAAACTGGCGCGAAACCAGAAACACACCCCCAAACGCCAGCAGGCCCCGGTACAGTTCGCACTCGCCCCAGGGCAGGCCCGGGTGGATGCCCGGCGTTCCGTCAAGGCGCTCGTAAACAAATGCGTCGGCCGCGGCAAGCAGTTGGCGGAAAAACGGGTCGTCTTGGTGGTTTGGCGCGAGACAGGCCGCCTGATCCCGGCGCGTCCGTTCGTTCTTGATATACTCGCCGGCAATTTCCACGGGCCGCGGGCTCGGCGTCGAAAACACCAGGCACCGCGAGATGTTTGGGGGCAGGCTGATTTCGAGCGAGCCGGGGCTGTACAGGTCCTCGATGCAATCGAGGTGGACCTCCTGGTCCCGATGATAGATGAAACCCCGGTACCACATGCCGACCGTTTCAATCTTGGCGTTGGGGTGGGCGATAAACAGGGTTGGGCAGTCCGGATACGGGTTGCATTCGATAAACTCCGTAGTGGCCTGCCAGTTGCTGGCGTTTCGCCCTCTTTCGAGCACCACGCTGTTGTGGTCGCGGAACGCCAGCAGGGGCCGGACCGTCAGCGACACCGGCCTGTCCCCGCCGATCAGCCGGTACACGACCACAACGGTGTGTTCACCGTGAATCATAACGAATTGCTTTTCAAGCGTGGCCCCGGCAGATCCTCCAAGCCCGTCGAACCGGTACACCCACGTCGGCCACGGATCGGTCGTAAACGATTCAAGGGACTCGTAGCCCGCCGGATGGATCGCCCCAAAATACGCGTTCGTGGAAAGGTCATAGGAATGTCCCAGATCCACCACCGCTTCCTGAAGGTTGGCAACCAGAACCAACCGGCCCCCGCTCTCCCCCGGCACCGACAGGACCGCGTGCTGCTTCCGCGTATTCGCCCCGATAATAGACGACGCGGCCACCCCGCCTACGCCGTCAGTCTGCACCCACTCGACGGCACTCGCCTTCTGATAGTCGCGCAAGTGCGGGGGGCGGTACGTCTGCATTCAGTCCTGGTTCCTGTTCACCCGCCGTCAAACGACTCGACGACGACAATCCCGCTCGCCGTGACGCGAAACCGTTTCGCATCTTCGTTGAGATCATAGCCTATCACGGCATTCTCTGGAATTTGGACCCCTTTTTCGACTATGGCGCGGCGGATGTGGGCGTGCCGGCCTATGTTGCACCCGTCCATCAGAATGCTTTCCTCGACATGGCTGTAGCTGTGGACACGCACCCACGGCGACACCACGCTGTGCTTCACGATGCCCCCGCTGATGATCACGCCCGGGCTGACTATCGAGTCTATCGCCACGCCAAACCGACGCCCTTCCTGCGCGAACACAAACTTGGCAGGCGGCGCCGGCGGGACGTACGTCCGCAGCGGCCAGACTCGGTCGTACAGGTTGAACAGCGGGTCCACCGATACCAAGTCTATATTCGCTTCCCAATACGCGTCGATAGTTCCGACGTCGCGCCAGTACTGGACTTCCTTGTGGGTGCCTTCCTTGTTCTCGTCGAGGAACTTGTAGGCGTAGACGCGGTGTGAACGGATCATCTGGGGGATGACGTTTTTCCCGAAATCGTGGGCGGAGTTTTTCTCGGCGTCCTCCAGGACCATCTGGCGCAGAACCCCCGTGTTGAATACATACACGCCCATCGACACGCGCGCGCTGTCCGATTTGTCCGGCATGGGCTTGGGGTTCTCAGGCTTTTCTTCAAACCCGACCACAAGCCCCGAGGAATCGGTTTCGAGCACGCCGAACCTCGAGGCCTCGGCCAGCGGCGTCTCGAGTGTGGCGATGGTGAGGTCGGCGCCCGCTTGCCGGTGGAAATTCACCATCTTCATGTAGTCCATCTTGTAGATGTGGTCGCCCGACAGGATGAGGACTTCCTGGGGCCGCTCGCGCTCGATGAAATAGAGGTTCTGGTAGATGGCATCGGCCGTGCCGAGAAACCAGTTGTTGTTGACGCGCTGCTGGGGCGGGATGGTCTCGATAAACTCGCCAAAATCACGGCGGAAAATGTTCCAGGCCGTTTGGATGTGCCGGGTCAGCGAGTGCGACTTGTACTGGACCAGCACAAGGATCTTCCGGCAGTTCGAGTTCAGGCAGTTCGACAACGTGACATCGATAATCCGGTAAATGCCCCCGAACGGAACCGCCGGTTTGGCCCGGTTGCGCGTCAACGGGTGTAGCCGTTCGCCCGCGCCGCCCGCCAAAAGCACGGCCAGCACTTTTCTCATTGAACTTCCTCCAACCGTGCGAACGCCCTGCAGGGCGCGCCGTCTGCGCCCGGAATGTGCAGGGGCAGCACGATAAACTCATATAGGCCCGGGCGGAGCCCGCCCAGCCGCAGCCCTTCCACACACGGGATGTTGTGGCCCAGAAGGATCCGGTGCGTGTCGTGACCCTCTTGTTTGAACGGCCCAATTGACAAATAGTCTATCCCAACCAGCCGCACGTGTTCATCCACGAGCCGTTGCGCCGCGTCCCCTGCCAGGCCCGCAAAATCTTCGTGAAACGGACCCTCGCACGGGATCCCGGAATTGCGCGTCTTGATAAGGATGCGAGGCGGGAGCAAACCCGCGCCAAGATCCGACGCCGTCACAACCGAAACCCTGGGCACGTCAAACAGCGTGGCCTGCCCGAAAAAGACGTCCGGATCGATCTGGTCGAGCCGCGGGCCGCGGTCGTCGAAATGCCAGGGGGCGTCGATGTGGGTGCCCGTATGCGTGGCCATGCTCACTCGCGACGTGTTGCAACTGTCGCCTTCTGCAATTCGACCCATCGGCGTAAACTCGAAATGGGGATCGCCCGGCCATACCGTAGTCGCCGGCCGCAATGGGATGCTCACGTCAATCCACTTGACTGGCATCACGAACTCCTGGCGGCATGTTCGAGCGCCACGGGATCAAGAACGATCACCCTTCTGTTGGCCATGTGGAGGATGCCCTGTTCACGAAGGTTGTGCAGAACCGCCGTGGTGGTCTCGCGGGTCGATCCAACGAGGCTGGCGATTTCCTGGTGCGTGATCCGGATTGCGCCCCGGTCGGTTTTGGGCGAGCGATGGTACAGCCGCAGCAGCCCCGACGCCACCCGGCTGCGAACCGTCTTGAACACCGTCTCGGAAAGCACGTGCTCGACCTCGACCACCCGCCTGCAAAGGATCTTCGCCAGCATAAGCGTGACCTCGTGTTCCTGAGCAACCACCCGCCGGAAATCGTCCGCACGCATCAGGCAAAGTACCGCACCCGTCATCGCCTCCGCGTACGCCTCCCGTTTGCCCTTCTCGACCAGGCACGCCTCCCCAAAAATGTCCCCCGGAAAAAGATGCTGCATCGCCAACTCACGCCCTTCGTCCGAAGCCCGCGTGATCTTCACCCGACCTTCCCTCACCCAATATACGTGATCCGAAACATCGTCCGGGAAAAAAATAATCTGCCGCGGCTCGTACTCCCGGTGATATACATAATTGGCTATGCGCGCAACCGTGGCGGAGTTCATCGTCCTAAAAAACGGCTCCTCATTCAGAGACAAAGCCAGTTTCAGATGTTTTTCCATCGGCATATGCCGCTTACCCCGGGCGTCACGTTCACCGTCTGTATTTATATCACATTTGGTATCCCCAGGCACCTTCCTCCATTTCAACCAACCAGACCGCAACGGCTTGAAGGCAAACAACCAAAACGGGCAGTATACGCACATGAACTGCATACGTTGCATGGATTACATCCGTCGTATGAACCGCGGCATGAATGTTCGACTTGCAGCAACCCTTATTCTTTCCGCACTCGCATGTCCTGCCGTAGCAGCCGATGACGTCTTGTCTAACCCGCTGTTGACGGAACATCCCATCCTGTTTGTGTCCCGCCCACAATACAAGCCCGACCACCACAACACCGAAACCATGTTTCTCGTAGGCGAAATCAACACGGACAGTTTCGAAGGCGGCAGCGCCCTCAAAATGATCCACCCGCGGCGCGGAGGCGCCGTCACCACACTGGTGGAAGCACCCAACGGCATCGTGAGAGACCCCGACATCAGCTTTGACGCCCGTACAATCCTCTTCTCGATGCGGCTGGACAAATCCGGCGACTATCACATCTATGAAATCAACTCGGACGGCTCGGGGCTCCGCCAGTTGACGTTTGCGCAGGGAATCGCCGACATCGACCCAATCTATCTGCCGGACGGCGACGTCGCGTTTTCGTCCACGCGCGAACCCAAGTACTGCATGTGCAACCGCCACATCATGGCCAACCTGTACCGGATGGGGCCGGACGGCGCCAACATCCACCAGATCGGCAAGAATCCCTTGTTCGAAGGCCACGCCTCGTTGTTGCCGGACGGGCGCATCTTGTACGACCGGTGGGAGTACGTCGACCGTAACTTCGGCAGCGCACAAGGGTTATGGACCGCCAACCCCGACGGCACAAGCCACCTCGCTTATTGGGGCAACAACACCCACTCGCCCGGCGCCGTGCTCGATGCGCGGATCGTGCCAGGCGCCCTCCAGGCCATCTGCACGTTCAGTTCGTGCCACGACAGGCCATGGGGCGCCATCGCGCTCATTGACCGCCGCCTCGGGCTGGATGGCCGGCCCGGCGTAGTCAAAACCTGGCCCGCTTCCGCGATTGACCTCGTCGACCACGGCGACTTCGACCAATTCATGAAAGTCCAGCCCAAATATGAAGATCCCTACCCCCTGAACGAGTCTTATTTCCTCTGCTCGCGAATGACGGGCCGGGGTGAGCAGATGGGCGTATATCTGCTGGATCTGTCTGGAAATGAAACACTTGTGTACGCGGAAAAGGATGAGCAGCTCGGGTCCTTCGACCCAATGCCGCTGGCGCCGCGGCCCCGGCCGCCCGTGATTCCCTCCCGCCGCACCTTCGAGGGGACCGGCGAGTTTTTTGTTGCGGACGTGTACAGGGGCACCCACATGGCCGGCGTCGAGCGCGGGATGGTGAAGTGGCTGCGCGTGGTCGAGACCCCCGAGAAACGGACCTGGACACATCCCTCCTGGAACGGCCAGGGCCAGGAAGCCCCCGCCATGAACTGGCACGACTTCAACAACAAGAGAATCCTGGGCACGGCCCCGGTCGAGGAAGACGGGTCGGCGTATTTTACTGTGCCGGCGGACGCGTTTGTTTACTTCCAACTCCTCGACCAGAACGGCATGATGGTGCAGTCGATGCGCAGCGGCACCACAATCCAGCCGGGCGAGTGCCAGGGCTGCATCGGTTGCCACGAAGCCCGGCTCGAGTCCGCCCCGCTCGCCGTCGCCGCGCCGCTCAGAGCAGCGGCGAGCCCGACGCCAATGGCGCTGCGCCGCGGGCCAAGCGCGCTGGCCGGCTGGTACGGCCCGCCGCGAACCTTCAGCTACCTCGCCGAAGTCCAGCCGGTGTTCGACAAACACTGCGCCTCTTGCCACGATTTCGGCAAAAGAACAGGCGAGAAACTGCTGTTGTGCGCCGACAAGACGCTGACATTCAACGTGTCGTATGAGGACTTGTGGCGGAAAAAGTATATCAAGGTGGTGGGGGCAGGGCCGCCCGAAATCGTTCAAGCGATGAGTTGGGGATCCCACGCAAGCCCGCTGGCGAAAGAAGTGCTGGGAAAATATAAGGCCGGTAAACTCGACAAGGAAAGTTTCGACCGGATCGTTACCTGGATCGATCTCAACGCGCCGTACTACCCCGAGTACAGCACAGGATACCCGGACAACCTGGCCGGACGGGCGCCGCTGACGGACTCCGAGGTGAAACGCCTCGCCGAGCTTACGGGCGTGCCGTTCGCCGCACAGGCCGACCAGGCCAAAAGCCTCGGCCCGACCGTCACGTTTGATCGGCCGGAAAAAAGCCCGTGCCTCAAGCGGTTTGACGGGCATACAGGCCCTCAGTATAAGGAAGCGGTGGCCATTATCGAGGCGGGAAATCGCCGGCTCAAAGAACGACCGCGCGGCGACACGCCCGGGTTCACGCCATGCGAAGCCGATCTCGCCCGGGAGGAAAAATACGCCGCGCGGCGGAAGGTGGAACTGCGGAATCGCGAGGCGATTTTACGGGGTGAAAAAGTATATGATGCGGGCCAGGCGACAGGTTCGGAGTAAGGAGATCGACTGATGCGGTATCTGGGTGTTGCGGTGGCGCTTCTAGCGATAATTGCACCAGAGGGGATGTGCGCCAATGAGACGCTCGGCCCCGTTTCCGTGATCGTATCCGCAGACGGTTCGCGCGTTTGCGTGGCCGAGTATGCCGCCAGGCGGGTCGCCTTTTTTGAGGCCGCCTCAGGCAAGGAATTGTTTTCGGTGGAACTGGCGGAAGGCCCCTGGGGGCTGGCGCTGTCCCCCGACGGGACGCGCGTCTACGCGACCGGCGCGGCAGCCGCAGGGAAAGTCTATGCCATCGATATCCCCTCAAAAAACGTCGCCCTCACGATCAACGCCGGGCACACGCCGTCCTCCGTCGCCGTCAGTCCCGACGGCGCAACCCTGTATGTATGCAACCGGTTTGACAACTCCGTGGGTGTGTATGACGCCGCAAGCGGGGCCGCGCTGGCCGCAGGCAT
>JAPLKX010000569.1 GCA_026387845.1 Candidatus Hydrogenedentota bacterium
TTCGCGCAGGACGGCGGCGAGCCGCGCAGCGTGGTGCTCTGGACGTTTACCGTTCGTCGCGTTTGAACCCGATTTTTCGTTTTGGCGGTTGTTGGGGCGTCATGAGTTGGCGGATGGCATCGAACACGATCTTGAACTGGCTGTCGTATTTCTTTTCGAGTGCTGCGAGTTTTCGTGCGAGGTCTTCGTTTGACGCGAGCATCCGGCGCAGGTTGACGAACGTGCGCATAATCTGAATATTGACGTGTACGGCGCGTGAGCTGTTGAGGACAGTCGAGAGCATGGCGACGCCCTGTTCAGTGAAGGCGTAGGGTGGGTAGCGGCGACCGCCCCAGGAACTTGAGGTGCCAAAATGGTACCTCAAGTTTGTGAACTCCTCGGGCGTGAGTTGGAACATGAAGTCGTCTGGGAACCGGTCGAGGTTTCGCTGAACAGCCCGGTTGAGTGTCTTGGTTTCTACACCATACAACTCGGCTAAGTCTTGATCCATCATAACGTTACACTCGCGGACGCGCAGTATTTTCTGCTCGATCCGTTCGAGCGGGACGAGCGTGTTGGTTTCGGTCATATCAACAAGGTCCCCCTTCTCTTGCGCTGATCTTGAGGTCACAATTTGTGATTTCAAGATAATGAATTCCTCCCAGGGCGCCGGGAACTACCTTGAGGCGCCAAGTTGGCACCTCAAACAGCCGGGGCATTATCTCTCGCGCCACATGCGTAGTCCCTACGTCTTTCTGCGTTGGCTTTAAGATCACAATTTGTGACCTTAGACGTGCAGCATCCCTGTTACGCCAACTCCTTGAGGTTGCGGGCGATGGCCTTGTCCAGCTTCGCGGCTTCGGCCTGTTGGTGGCTCGGGGTAGCGGTGAGTCGCCGCATCTTGTCTGACATTGTATCGGCCATCTGCCAAAGCTGCGCTTCGTACCCGATATTAACGCCGTTGCTGCTGTATTCCGGGAAACCGAACCGATAACCACGCCTGCCTCAGAAATAGCACGCCGTTAGTGTAATAGACACGCACAGCCTTTTCAAAGGCAGCCGGGCAGGCAGCCGTGCAAATTGGCGGCGGGCAGGTGGGGCGGCATTTTCACTCGTGATCCGGGACGTATTTGTTTGACGGCGGATTGGTATAAGATGGCGTCACGAACCAGAGGGAGGAGTCAGCAGTGAGGGTGTTCGAGGTCGTCGTGATGTGCCTGGTCGCCGCGTTGGCGCAGGCCCAGGAGCAGCCGCGGAACGTTCAAGTGGAGGTGGTGGACTTCGTGGAGAAGACGATCTACCACTCTCCGGAGACGCCGGGATATACGTCGTGGGTCGGGCTTTGGCAGTTGCCAAACGGGACCGTCTGTTGCGATTTCCGCCAGATTACCGGCCCGAAGGACAATCCGGTTTCGACGGTGCCGGTCCTCGGCTCGCGCGATGGGGGAGATGCGTGGACTGTTCTGACCGCGGCGGCGCCTTCTGCAGATTCGGGCGTACGGGGCATGCTGGGCATATACACGGTGTCGCAAGAGGGTTGCCGCGGCATGGCGGTGTTGGCTGATGGAACGTTGGTGCGGCCGGTGTGGCCTTCGGGCGACATCAAGGAGTCCGGGTATGTTGTGCGGTCCACGGATGGCGGGAAGACCTGGAGCGAGAAGATATTTTTCTTGCCGGCGGCCGAATACAGGACTTGGCCGACGCTGCTCCGTCCTCTCCGCGATGGCCGCGTGATTCTGTTTGCCGGCTGCTGGAAACGGGGCGATTGCGCGGCGGGCAAACGCCCCGATCCGGTGTACGCCGGGGGCCAGGAAGGGATGCTTCCCAATATGACGAAGATGATGTTCGTCTCTTCGGACGAAGGCGCGACGTGGAGCCAACCGATAGTCGTCATGCCCTCGAGCGTGGGCGTGTGCGAGGAGAGTGATTTCTGTGAACTGCCCAACGGCGACCTGTTCTGGGTTCACCGCGTCGAGCATTACCCGGATCATCAGACCGATATACCTCCTCAAGCCGCACGAATGGGACCCAACCCGCCGGAGTCCTATTGGTACAGCGATCGCATGCAAAGCGTCGTGTACAAGCGGGGGGAAACGTTCGTGCCGGGAAAGTGCGAGCCTGCTCCGTTCCCGCACAGCGGCTACCCGTGCGTGCTGGGAACGCGGGAAGGCGTGATTCTTCACCTTGCCACGGGAGAGTCTCATTGGTCGGCCGACGTGGGCAAGACCTGGAACAAACTGATGGTAGGCGGCAAACCGCTCGGCGCGTATTACTATCCCAAAGCCATTCAGTTGGCCGACGGGCTGATCTTGTGCGTCGGCCACTTGGGCAGCGACGACGCATACGGCACGGTGGATCAGTGCATCAAACAGCAGACGTTTCGGTTGAAGATTCAGAATGCACCTGGCCCGCCTTAGGGTAGTGCGAAAAGCGGGGACAGGCACGCCTTTTCACGAAAAGGCGAGCCAGTCCCCGTTTTTCGCACAACGGCTAAAGAAGCGAACGTGCGGATGGTTTCGCAACGTAACGCTTGACCTTGATGTCTCGCTCCCGGTCGCGGACCTTGGCGACTTCATAGGCGGTCTGCATCCGAAGCAGGGTGTCCATCTTCAGGCCAAAAGCCTTTTCAATCCGCAGCGCCATTTTGGGCGAGAGTGCGGCACGGCCGTTGAGAAGGGCTGAGAGCGCCGGACGCGCGACACCGAGGACTTTCGCGGCCTCGGTGACCGAGAGGCCGAGAGGCTCGATCACTTCCATCCTGATGAACCGTCCTGGATGGGCCGGACGCGCTATACGCAACATCGTTTTGTTTCCTTTCAGTGGTAGTCCTCGAAATTCAGGTCGAGGATTTCTTTTTGCCGTTTGTCGATCCGAAACGTAATCCGCCAGTTGGAGGTGACGGTGAGGCTCCACGTTCCTCTGCGATCGCCGCTGAGTCTATGCGCTTTCCAAGTCGGGATGCCGCGAAGCTCTTGAGCGTCCTCCATCTCCTGCAGGAAGGACAGAATATTACGCACCTTCTCGATGGCGCACGGAACCAAGCCCGAGGCATCATCGCGTTCGATGAAGCGCCGCAATCCCCGATGGATGACGTTTCGGATCTTCATGAGAAAAGGGTACCGGAAAACCTGTACTGTGTCAAGTTACACTTTACGGGGACGGGATCCTGCCGTGAGAATCGCTTGGATAATGGGAACGTCGCGATGAGGTCCCCATGAAGGAACAGCGTCCTTCGTCTTGTTCCGGCGTATCACCGGTGATAGGATGACGGCCGTATTCCACGAGGAGGAGGGCGGCATGGACACGAAGCATGATGGGCATCGTGTGAATCGCAGAGAGTTCATTGGGCAGGCGGGTCTGTGCACGGCGGCCGCGGTTGGAGTTGCGGGTGTTGCGGAGACCCAAGACGCCGCCGCGAAACCGGTTGAGCTTCTGCCAACTATCCAACTCGGGAAGTACGCCGTGACGCGGCTCATCACGGGATACAACCCCGTTGGGGGACATTCCCATGCCACGAGCAATCTGTCCGCCCATATGCGCGAGTACTTCACGGTCGCGCGGACGGTCGAGTTCCTCCGGCATTCCGAGGCGGAGGGGATCAACACGTTCCAGTTCGATCTCATCGAAAAAGTCGAGAAGGTCCTGGAGATCCTATGGAACACGGATACAACACTCCAGTTCATCTGCCTGCATGCTGAGCGACCGGGCGCCCCGCCCCTGTCGCGCGTTATGGACTTCAAGCCGGTTGCGATCGCCCACCACGGCGGCGTAACGGACTCCCTGTTCCGCGCGGGGGAGGCCGGGAAGGTCCACGATTATGTCAAGAAAGTCCACGACATAGGTATTTTGGCGGGCGTCTCGGCGCATAATCCGGACAACATCAAGCGCATGGCCGACGAGGGGTGGGAGAACGATTTCTTCATGGCCTGTGTCCACCATGTCACGCGCACTCGGGAAGAGATGCAGAAAGAGCTCGGCCAGATCACGTTCGGCGAGCCTTTTGTCGAATCCGACCCGCCCCGAATGGCCGCTGTCGTCCGTCAGGTCGGCAAACCGTGCCTCGTGTTCAAGATCCTCGCCGCGGGCAGACGGTGCGACTCGCCGGAGTCCGTCGGCGAAGGGTTCCGTTGGGCGTTCGAGAACATCAAGAAGACCGACGCGGTCATCGTGGGGATGTTCCAGCAGTTCCAGGATGAAGTCGCCATGAACGCCGCGTTCACCCGCAAGTACGCCTAGGCGTAATCGTGAATTTGGTGGAAAGGACTCGTCCTTATGACGGTAGCATCTATTCTCATTACAGTGGTGGCGATGTCGGTTGCCCCGGCCGCGGGCGCGGAATCAGGCAGCTTATCGTCGAATGATGGCATTATGTTGACGGTCGGAGATCCCGCCGCCGGTTCCCTGAACCTCCGCATCAGCGGCTGGGAAGGGTTTGCGCTGGACCGACTGATGCCCAAGCTGCGCGCCAATGACAAGGATGCGGCCATCGAGCAGTTCGAGCAACGTCTTGAGAGCGGTGCGTGGACGTTGACGTACCGTATTGGCGGCGTCGGCGCGTTCACGTTGCGTGTCTCGCCCGATACGGGCGGCGGATTGCGTATCGAGAGTTCGCTGGCGAACACGTCCGGCGGAGACATCGTGTTGAACGACGTCCAGGTGTTGGCGACGAACCCGGACGGGCCCGGCGCCTCGTTCGGGGCGAATCCCGGGGCCGTGCGTATCTTCGAGCAGGGCAACTACTGGGGCCGTGTGGTCCCGTTGGAGGCGCGCGAGGCGACGGAGAAGAAGCCGGGGGCGGGCGAACCAACCGGGGATCGGCCGCGCGCGAACCACACATCCGATTTTGTGTCGGTCGCCTACGATCGCGCCAGCAGGAAAGCGTTTCTCGCGGGGTTCGAGTCGTCCGAACGATGGAGTGGCCGGATTCTGATTGAACCCGCTCCCCGCTCCGAGGCCTATCTTTGGCGGCTCGCGTTCGATGGAGGCGATCTCGTCATCCGCCCTGACGAGACCGTGCGTTTCGAGAACGTTGTTCTGCTTGCCGGAGAGGATGCGTGGCGGTTGCTCGAAACGTATGGCGACCTTGTGGCCCGGCTTCACCCGGTCCAGTTGCCGCCGACGCCGCCGGTCTCCTGGTGCAGTTGGTATCCGTACCGCCTGGGCGTGACAGAAGACCGGGTCTTGGAAACGGCCCGAATCGCGTCCGA
>JAPLKX010000646.1 GCA_026387845.1 Candidatus Hydrogenedentota bacterium
CCCGGCACCTCCATCTGCGCGTGCCGGTTGGATACGCTGTCTTACGTCTACCTCGGATATGGCATAACGTCGGATATGTACATGCTTCCCGGCATGGACGAAAACGATCCCGCCATCGTCAGTTTCGAGAATACGGTCACCCACATGGAGTTCAACTTCGTCACCATGATCACGGAGCTTACCACCCTGGTGGAAGACGCGGCCACCGTTGCCGAGGGCGCCGCGGAAGCTGACAAAGATCGAAGCTTCGTCAACTCCCTGGGCGAAACTGTCAACGTTTACCGGCTCCGCGAAGGCATCGAGCGCTTCTTCATCACCGACATCAACAACCCCGCCGCTAGCGCGCGCGCACAAAGCGAGCTCGCCGTTCAGTTCGACATCGTCGGCAACGACCCCAGCGACTACAACCACGTACCCGGCGGCGGAAACGTCCTGTTCATGGACGGCCACGTCGAGTTCATCAAATTCCCCGGCGAGCACCCCTGCAACCGCGCATTCGCTGTCGTCGTCGGCGGCCAGTAATACATTACGCTCATCACACAAACGCCGGCCGGGAGACACCTCCCGGCCGCCTTTTCTTTAATAGCCCACCTTCGGCACTACGTAGAAGCGGCGTCCCCGCCGCTTCAATTCCAACACTCGGCCGGCGCGTCTGAGACGCCCCCCGGCAGTTGGGGGTGTCCCATTTTTAACTCCAGCTCTCTCAGCTCCACGCCTTGATAAACGCCGCAAACGACCTGTCGTAAGTCTTCTCGACCGCCGCCGGAAAACAGCACGCCGGCAACTGCTTCTTCGCCAAATGGCTATGCAGGCAATCGCAGCACGCCCCCTTCTGCGGGCAGTCGTACGTGCACGTACACCGCTGCTGGTTTTTCTTCAAGTTTGCACAATCAGCCATGATTAAGCCTCCTACTTATCGGTTTACTGCACTGTCTAAAAATGCCCGCTATTTGGAGTGCGGCAGCTTGCTGCCGCTTTTCCAGCACACAAGCCTTGCCAGATAATGTAAGCCTTGTTGTACAAGAAGAGCCTTGTGTGTCAAAAGCGGCAGCAAGCTGCCGCACTCCAAATAGCTTACTAGTTCTTGCCGAACGTGATCCCCGGCCAATCATCCGACCTGAACGGCGACGCCGGCAGCCCCCCACCGTTATACAGGTTCACGTCGGGGTTGTTCGCCCACCCATACCTCACCGCCACGGGTTCCGCCACGTCCTTGCACTTCAGCACCACCTTCTTGCCCTCGATGGCCGCGTCCGCCCAATAAAACTTCTTATCGGCCCCCGCCACCGAAAACCCGCGCGGCGCCTTCCCGTCCGACGTCTTCAGCCCCGTCGCGTGCTTGAAACTCACGACCGATTTCCCCCCGCCAAACTTCGCCGACTTAAACATCGGCCCGCTCCACACGACGTTCCGCCCGTAATCTTTCGCCAGCGCGATCAGCGCCAGCCGCTTGCCCACGTCCTGCTTGTTTTTCGGGTGGATGTTCTCGGCCTCGCCGATGTCGATGATGACGGCCTGGCCCGTATCGGGCAGCGACAGCGTCATGGTTTGCGCCTCGCGCAACTCCGCCCAATCCGAGTCACCCGGCTCGTCGAGCCGTTTCGTGAAATTGGCCAGTTGCACCCAATAGAACGCAAAATCATCGTCCCACGCCCTGCGCCAGTCGTTGATCATCGCCGGGAACAACGCCCGGTACTGATACGCCCGGCCCGCGTTCGACTCGCCCTGGTACCAGATCGCACCCCGCACGCCATACGGCGCCAGCGGCGCGATCATCGCGTTGTACAGCGACGACGGCCTGCCCGGCGAATCCGGTCCTTGCGGCGCGCCAGGTTTCTTCGGCTCGGGCTTGTTTTCCGACTTGGCCAGTGCGGCCTCCGCCTCCCACTGTTTCACCGCATCATCGTAAGACCGTTTAGCCGCCGGCCACTGGGCGATGATGTCCGCCCACCGGTCCAGCATTGGTTTGAACTCCGGGTTGGCGGCCATTGCATCCGCGCTCGTCCACGACTCCGCAGGCGTCCCGCCCCACGACGTGTGGATCAGCCCCATCGGCACGCCCAGTTCCTTGTGCAGGTCCCGCCCGAAATAGTACAGCGCCGCCGAGAACATCGGGATGTTTCCCGGCGTGCACACCTGCCAGGTCCCGTTGCAGTCCCACTGCGGCGTCGCCGCCACCTGCCGCTCGACGTAAAACAGCCGGATCTTCGGGTAATTCGCCGCCGCGATTTCGGCCTCGGCGTTGTTGGTGTCTTTCACGGCCCACTGCATGTTCGACTGCCCCGAACCCATCCACACCTCGCCCACCAGGATGTCTTTGACCGTCACCGAGCCGTCCTTGTCCGTGATCGTCATTTCGTACGGCCCGCCCGGTTTCATTTTCGGCAGTTCAACTTGCCAGTAGCCCTTGACGCAAGCCGCCGTCGATACCGTCTTGCCGCACATCGACACCGTCACCGCGCCACCCGGCGACGCCTTACCCCAAACCGGCGCTCCCTCTCCCCGCTGAAGCACCATGTGGTCGCCGATAATTTTCGGCAGCGTCACAACCGCGGACGCCGGCAACGCTATCGCCGCCACCACTGCCACGCATAACAACCTTCTCAAGTCCACGCGCATCGTTCGATCCTCCCTCGACGTTGATTGAACTCGCAAACGACCCACATGTTACCCCATTTAAGTGCCAAGTGCGAAGTTGACAGTGCGAAGGTAGCAGCAAGTGGACAGCGTGGACATCGTGGACTTGGTGGACGTGGTGGACAGGGAAAAGAAGTCTGGAGGCTGGAGACTCGAGGAAAAGAAAAGAAGGGAGAGTTGTGGGACACCCCTCGACAATGGCGCACTCAGAAGGCCGGCCGGCGTCCCAACAGTCCCAAGGGTCTCAATGGTCCCAATCGTCCCACGTCCAAAGAACCCTAAGACAAAATCTTTGAGTTCTTTGCGTTCTTTGTGGCTAAAGAAATCTCTAGGTCTTCGCTTCTGGCCAGCCATACAGCTCGCGGTACGCCTTGCACGCCGGGCAATTCTTCTCCGCTTCCACCATCATCTTGGCGAATTTCGAGCCCGGAAACAGCCGCGCCACATTGCAAAACGGACACAACTTGCACAACATCGCCAGAGTCTTTGTATTCATTTACACCTCCCGCCGCTGTTCATTTCAACGACGCGCCGATCTTTGACACAAGCTTTGCGTTTGGACGGCGCCGGCTGGAAGACCGCACCTACTGTTAGCTCGCTTCAGCGAGCTCCTCTTTGCACCCGTCTTTAAACGGGGTGATAACAGCCTCTCTCCCAACAACAGCGCGCTTCAGCGCGACTTTTCAAATGCTTCAGATCATGCGCCCAGTCTTATATTCACCCTTCCTCGGGGAAAAACATGGCTTCGACGTACTGCTCCTGAAATTCGGGATCAACTGACAGGTCAACATGCTCGATTTCCCGCGCGATCTCTTCGGCCCGATGCCGGATCTTCTGCGAGGCCGCCGCAAGACGCGCACCCGCCAGCGACGTGTTGCCCACAAAACTGATCCGCCGCCGCTCCAGGTCCGCCGGTAGAAGGCCGATCCGCTGCGCGTTGCTCCTCCGGATGAAGTTGCCGAACCCGCCCGCGATCAGCACCTGGTCCACGTCCCCCACCGTCAGCCCGACCCGCCGCAACAAAATCGAAAACCCCGCACGGATCGCCGCCGTCGCCAGTTGCAACTCCCGGATGTCTTTCTGCGTCACGTACACCGGAGAGCCCGTCGCACTTTCCGCGGACGTCGCCAGCACGAACGCCGTACCTTCCGGGGCGATGATGACGCGCTCGCGGAGCGGCCCCGGGACCGTATCCGGCACCTGGTCCGGCAGCAGCATCAGGCCTTCCGACATCAGCAACCCATGCCGCAACATCTCCGCCACCACGTCCACCAGCGCCGACCCGCACAACCCCACCGGCGCTACTCCGCCAATCACGTTGGTCCGCACGTCCCCGTCAAACAGGACTTTCTCGATCGCGCCGTTCGTGGCCCGCATCCCAAACGTGATCCGCGCACCCTCGAACGCAGGCCCCGCCGCCGTCGACGTCGCCACCATCCGCCCGCCGTGCGACACCACAATCTCGCCGTTCGTCCCGATATCCACGAGCACCGTGGCGCCGGTCGCGTCGGCCAGCCGGGTCGCCATGATGCCCGCTGTCGTGTCGCCGCCGACAAACCCGCCGATCACCGGAAAAATATAGACCCGGCCCCGCGGGTGGATGTTGATGCCGAGCTCGCGCGCATGCAGCATCAGCGCACGCCCCGTCGCCGGCACAAACGGCACCTCGCCCAGCGCCGACGGATCGACCCCTTCGAGCAGGTGCTGCATCGTCGTGTTGCCCGCGAACGTCGCCTCATACACGTGATGGACGTCCGCCTTGGCCTCGGCGCACAGTTCCGCCAGCATCGAGTTCACTTCGCCGATGATGGCCCTGTGCAGCTTATCGAGCCCAGCCGGGTCTTGCCGCACCAGGTTGATCCGCGCCACCACGTCGTCGCCATAACTTGTTTGCGGGTTGATCCGCAACACCGTCGCGCACTCCCGCCCCGTCGTCAGGTCGATCAGCGTGCCCACAAGCGTCGTCGTTCCGATATCGAACGCCGCCGCATAAACCTCCGACGTCGTATCCGCTTCCTCGAAATCAATCAGCCGGTGGTCGGCCAACACCGCCGTACCGTGGAACTGCCACTGCCGCAACCGCTGCGGCATCTGACGCAACAGGTCCAGCTCAAGATAAAACGGGCCCACCGCACGCTCGAGCCGGTCTATGTCCGGCGTCTCGTCTTCCCGAGACGGCGCCGGCAGTTCCACAAACCGCTTCCGCACCGCCACATCCGACACATCCATCAGGCGCGCACGCGCGACCCCCGACGCCCCGCCCAAAATCTGAAACGTCGACGTAAGTACCGACGTCTCCGGCACTTCCACCGACATCGGCGCGCAGATGCACGTCTGGCACGCCAGCCGCACCCCGTCCTCGATGTCCGCCTGCGTCAAAAGCCCGCGCTCCGCGTCCCGCGGTTCGCACGCCCCCGAAACCAGCCGGACCCGGCACTTCCCGCACGTGCCCTGGCCGCCACATGGCATGTTCATCGAAATGCCGGCCCGCGCCGCGGCCTCGACGACCGTCGTGCCGTGCAGCACAAACACCGTCTTGCCCTGGGGCTCAAACTTCACCGGCAGTTCCGACTCGCGCATCTCTGCTCCTTTCGAGACCTCGCCCAAACCCGCCTAAACCGCTTAAGTACACGTCATTAACCGGGTTGCAAGGATTACTATCGCATCCGATAGTACCCAACACGCCCTCCCGATTCAAGAAACGCGAAACGCGGAACGCAAAACGCGAAACACCAAATCATGTATGCGGGGATCCCGTCTGTAATCTCGCTTTTTTATTCCTCATTCATCATTACCTTTTTGTTCCGCGTTTCGCGTTCCGCGTTTCGCATTTCATTTGACAGTCGCGGCCCTTTTCCTGTACTTTGCTAGATGCGTATGGGCCGCCTGCTAGGGCGATTGGTGGAACCCGTCGATTCCACCCGGCATGCAGGCTGCCTCGCCATAGAAGGGAGATTTCGTATGCCCGCTAAAACAAATCTGGAAGCCATTTTGGAGCGGTCGGCGAAGTTCGTGGTCGAGAAGAAAGGCCAGTGGAACCACCAAGGCTGGGAAGACTTCCTGGAATCCGTGAGCGACCTCGGCATGGCGCAGGACGATGAAATCAAGCGCCATCTCGGAAACATCCTCGAGTCCAGCAAGCACCTCTATGAAAACGGCGGCCGCCATCCCGTGGCCAAAGACAAGCCAAAACCCAAAGCCAAAGCCGGCGCAAAGAAAAAGGCCTGAGTCCAGCCAATAGAAATCATGGCGCGGAGAGGCGTAGACTAGCCCCGGCGAACCTACGCAAAAGGGAGTGCCGCCATGTTCAGACTGGGCATCATCGGGTCCGATAACAGCCACGCCGAAGCCTTTGCCAGACTCGCCAACGTCGAAACCGGCCCCCAAAAAATCGAGGGCGTCCAGGTTTCCTGCATCTACGGCACCGACCCCGCACGCACCAAAGAAGTCGCCGAAAAAGGCAAAATCCCTACCATCGTCTCCAACACCGAAGAAATGCTGGGACAGGTCGACGGCGTGTTGTGCGTATGGCGGCACGGCGACAAACATCTCCCCGATACCATGCCGTTTATCAAGGCCGGCATACCCGCGTTCGTTGACAAACCGCTCGCCTGCAAGGTCGCCGACGCACGCCAGCTAATCGACGCCGCACTCGAGCACAAAGTCGGGTTCACCTCGTTCTCGACACTGCGATACGAGCCGGGGACGGCCGAGTTCATCAAAACCATGGCCGACACCGGCGGCGGGCTTACCGCGGCCACCGTCAGCGGCCCCGCCCAACTCGACAGCGAGTACGGCGGGATATTTTTCTACGGCATCCACAGCGTCGAACTCATGAACGCAGTGCTCGGCTACGGCTGCAAGACCGTCTACGCCACCTCGGCCAACGGCAACTGCGCCGTCACATGTACGTTCGGCGACGACCGGATCGCCACGCTCAACCTGCTGGGCAACGCCAAGGTCGATTTCCACATCCTCGCGTTCGGCAAGAACGCCTGGAACGACCATCGCATCGACGCCGGAAACGCCTACGCCGCCGGCATGAAAGTGTTTGTCGAGACCCTCCAGACCGGCAAATGGCCCCTCACCCCCGAGCAACTCCTCGAACCCATCCAGATCCTCGCCGCAATTCAAAAATCCCTCGCCGAAAAACGCGCCGTCGGGATCGAAGAAGTGTAAGAGGTTGGGGCGTTGGCCGTAGGCGCCGGTGTTAACCGCGTTGTCCTCGCCCGCGCCGTCCAAACCACTGGCTATGATCAACGATCAAGGCTGAAGTCAACCACACAGCGGAACGAGGAAGCTATCCCATGGAAGAAGCCCCCTTGTATCTGCCGCTAAGAGTGGAGTTTTTCTAGCTACGAACTGCGGAAAAGTAGGCGCGGTCGTCTCGCCCGCGCCGTCCAGACCGCTGGCTATGATCAACGATCAAGGCTGAGGTCAACCACACAGCGGAACGAGGAAGCTATCCCATGGAAGAAGCCCCCGTGTATCTGCCGCTAAGAGTGGAGTTTTTCTAGCTACGAACTGCGGAAAAGTAGGCGCGGTCGTCTC
>JAPLKX010000181.1 GCA_026387845.1 Candidatus Hydrogenedentota bacterium
GCCCGACCAGAGTTGTAAACTGTGCCCAAGCCCGACTCACTGGGTATTCTGACGGGAACTTGAGAAATTCCACATGCCCGTCCATATACACAACGTTTCCGCCGCCAGGAATGTGGTTGAAGTCCTTGACGTTGGAGTTGACTTGGTCGTACATGACGGCGATTTCGCTCTGTGCCAGCGCCGATGCCGCCGGGTTGTTGATGTCTGTGATAAAGAACCGCTCGATTCCCTCGCGCAGCCGATACACGGTCTTATCAACCCCGCCCGTGCTGGTAAAACTCACATCTTCATCGTACCGCGGAGGATCCTGCTTAAAAACCTCGTTGAGTTTGAAAATGAATTCCAAATCCAAGGAATCGATGCTCACGGCCGGATCATTCTCATCCAACCCGGCACGCATGTAGTGTTCGGGCGTCAACGCCCATCCCAGGTACAAATAAGAGAGGTAGTCAATGGTGCACGGGCAGATGGGCCGGTTCAGGTCACGTCCGCAATGCCACCGGCCCGCTTGGTATTCCGCCATACCATCGGTGTCCGACGGGCAGGCCAAAACTGCAAGGTCCGTCAGGTATTCCGGGTAAAAACCCTGGACCTCGAACACCAGGTGAAACCAGTCTGTATTCATGTTATTGACAATTTCGCAATTCTCGCCCTGCATGCTCTTGAGCGGCGGGAACTTCTGTCCTTTGGACTCATTGGCATACATTTTGAACGTCAAGCCCATTTGCTTGAGGTTGTTGGCGCAGCTTGACCGGCGTGCGGCCTCACGCGCCCGGGCCAGTGCCGGCAGGAGTATCGCGGCCAGAATACCTATGATGGCGATAACGACCAGCAGTTCAATCAGTGTAAAACCCCTCTTTTTCATCTTGATTTCTCCTTTCCCAATTACGCCAAGGCTGATTAATTATGAATCATAATAACGCCCCGGCCCACCCTTAACTTAGCAGGACCGCGTGAAATACTCAAGCTGGTTCTGCCGCACCAGTTCACAGTTTGAGTAGGCGCGGTCGTCTCGCCCACGCCGTCAACGGGCCGACCCATATCTGAACCACAAGCAACCCGATCAGAAGGGCCTTCCGTGGTTCCGCTGAATCCTTAACCAGAGCCTCCTTCGCCAATGGCAGCCCTGGGTCTGGACGGCGCGGGCGAGACGACCGCGCCTACTCTTGGCAAGAGATTTGACTGGCAAATCCCCGGCCTGATACCATACGCTAAACGGGAGAGGTGTAATCGCCATGTCCCTGCTGGTCCTTCTCGCGATCCGAGAAGGGCTTTTTGCTGTCCCGGGAAACCGCCATGCCGCAACCGCCTGAACCCTCATCCACCATCGTCATGCACGCCGACGCGATGGCCGAAGTCGTCCACCGCCTCGCCCAGGAAATCGTCGGCGGCAACCCTGACGTGGAAAAAGTGGTGCTCCTCGGCATCCTCAGGCGCGGCAGGCCTCTCGCCGACCGGCTCGCGGCCCATATCAAAGAAATGACCGGCATCAGCCTGCCCGTAGGTTCGCTGGCCACAACACTCTACCGCGACGACTTGCGGGCCGGCATGGGCCACGCCCAAATCGGCCTCGCCGGCACCTACTTCGACTTTCCAATCGACGACATGACCATTGTGCTGGTCGACGACGTTCTCGCCGCCGGAAGAACCATTCGGGCTGCCATGGACGAAGTCATGGACTATGGCCGGCCCGCCAGGATTCAGCTCGCCTGCCTGATCGACCGGGGCGGCCGCGAACTGCCCATCCAGCCCGACTACCTGGGCTGGACGGTCGCCGCCGGGCCGCGCGAATACGTGTCGGTAAGGCTGGTGGAACTGGACGGGGAGGACGCAGTCCTGCTCATACCACACCCGTACAAGTTTGGCTCCGGGGAGGCATCGCCATGATGACGCCCGTCCGCACGTGGAACCGGAAAGACCTCATCGGCATCGAAGAGCTTTCCCGTCCTGAAATCGAGCTCATCCTCGACACGGCCCCGCAGTTCGTCGCGGTGTCCGCCCGCGAAAGCGGCATCAAAAAAGTCCCACTGCTCCAGGGGCGCCTCGTGGTGAACTGGTTTTACGAACCTAGCACCCGCACCCGGACCTCGTTCGAACTCGCCGCAAAACGCCTCAGCGCCGACACCCTCAGCATCGCCGCGTCCGCCTCGAGTTCCGTCAAGGGCGAAAGCCTACACGACACCCTCGCCAACATCGAGGCCATGCACAGCGACATCATCGTGCTCCGCCACTACTACGCCGGTGCGCCCCACATGCTCGCCAAACGACACGCATCACACATCATCAACGCCGGCGACGGACGCCACGAGCACCCCACCCAGGCCCTGCTCGACGCCTATACCATGCTCGACCACGTCAGAACCCTCCGCGGCGACCGCCACGCCACACTCGACGGGCTCCGGGTCGCCCTCATCGGCGACGTCGCGCACAGCCGGGTCGCCAGAAGCAACATCTGGTGCCTGACAAAACTTGGCGCGCGGGTGGTGTTGTGCGGGCCGCGCACGCTGATGCCCCCCGAGATCGGCCGGATGGGCGTCGATGTCAGCTACAACCTCCACGAGGCCATCCACGACGCCGACGTCATCTACGCCCTGCGAATCCAGCTCGAACGCCAGCAGAGTTGCCTGTTTCCCAGCCTGCGCGAATACATCAAGCTGTTCCGGA
Organism: Candidatus Hydrogenedentota bacterium; assembly: GCA_026387845.1. GTDB lineage: Bacteria > Hydrogenedentota > Hydrogenedentia > Hydrogenedentales > SLHB01 > JAPLKX01. Next base: position 2,665 of record JAPLKX010000181.1, read on the forward strand.
TTGACCGCGAGAGCCTCAAGGTCGCACCGCCCCACGCGCTCATCATGCACCCGGGGCCCATCAACAGAGACGTCGAACTCGCCGCAGAGGTCGCCGACAGTTCCCGCAGCGTCGTGCTCCAGCAGGTCACCAACGGCGTCGCTGTCCGCATGGCCGTGATGCACCTGCTGGCCAACCAGCCCGGCCGCAGAACCGCCCCGGCCGCTACCGAGGAGCGCGCGCCATGACGATAGGCATCATCAACGGCCATCTTATCGACCCGGCTTCCGGCATCTCCGCCCGGCGCGACATCCTCATCAAAGGCGGGACGATCGCCCGGATCGGCGAGTCGTTGCGCGGCAGTGAAAACATCGACGCCGCCGGCTGCATCGTAGCCCCGGGGCTGGTCGACCTCCACGTCCATTTCCGCGAGCCCGGCAACGAATCCAAGGAAACCATCGCCACCGGCAGTTGCGCCGCGGCCCACGGCGGGTTCACGTCCGTCGTCACCATGCCAAACACCAACCCGCCCATCGACGACGCCGGGACGCTCGAACTCGTCATCAGAAGGGCTCAGGAAACCGCCTGCATCAAGATATGGCCGTCGGCCTGCGCCACTAAAGAGCGGGCCGGAAAAGAAATGACCGAGATGGCCGAACTCAAGGCCGTGGGCGCCATCGCCGTCACCGACGACGGATCGGACATCTCGAGCAGTTGGGTGATGCGCAGGGTGCTCGAATACGCCGACATGTGCGGCCTCACGTTCCTCGCCCACTGCGAAGACAGTTCGCTGGTCAGCGACGGCGTCATGAACGAAGGGTTCAACTCGACCTGCCTGGGCATGCCCGGAATGCCCCGCGCCATGGAAGAAATCATGGTCGAGCGCAACATCCGCCTCGCCGCCATGGCCGGCGCCCGGATCCACATCCAGCACGTCACCACCGCCGACAGCGTCGATATTATCCGCAGGGCAAAAGCGCGCGGCATCCGCGTCACCTGCGAGACCGCCCCCCACTACTTCACCCTCACCGACGATGCCGTCAGGTCGTTCGACACCAACACCAAAATGAACCCGCCCCTGCGCGAACAGAGCGACATCGACGCCATCAAGGAAGGACTCGCCGACGGCACTATCGACTGTATCGCCACCGACCACGCCCCCCACGCGTTCACCGAAAAAGACGTCGAATTCCAGCTTGCCCCGTTCGGCATCGTCGGCCTCGAGACGGCGCTCGCGCTCGTCATCAGCGAGCTGGTCCGGCCGGGCGTCATCACGATCGAGCGGGCCGTCGAGTTGCTCACCTCCGCCCCGGCCAACATCCTGGCCCTCCCCGCCGGCAGCCTCCGCGAAGGCGGCCCCGCCGACATCGTCGTATTCGACCCCGCCGCCGAATGGGTGGTGGATCCCGAGGAGTTTGCCTCAAAGAGCCGAAACACACCGTTCGCCGGCCGCAAGGTCTTCGGAGCGGTGCGCGCTACCATTTGCGCAGGAAAAATGGTATATAAAACTAAAAACCTTGGCTGAAAAGGCGCCTTTGAAAAACGGGGACTGACTCGCTTTTCGGCCCGTAGGCGGTTTGAAAAGCGTGTCTGTCCCCGCTTTTCAAACCCGGCGCCCAGAAACTGCGCATAGCCTGGTGTTGAAAGAGGCGTCTTAGGTCCCTTTAGTCCCTTATGTCCCTTTCGTTAGGAGTATCTGTGAAAGCGATTCTGGCACTCGAAGACGGCAGTGTCTTCCGCGGCAACTCTGTCGGCGCCGAAGGTGAAACGTTCGGCGAGCTGGTATTCAACACCAGCATGTCCGGCTACCAGGAAATCCTCACCGACCCCTCCTACGCCGGCCAAATCGTCACCATGACCTACCCGCTGATCGGCAACTACGGCGTCAACGAGGACGACATCGAGTCCCGCCGCCCGTTTGTCGAAGGCTTCGTGATGCGCGAGTGCTGCACCCGGCCCAGCAACTGGCGCTCGACCAAGTCGCTCCCCGAGTACCTCCGCGAAAACAACATCGTCGCCATCGACGGCGTCGATACCCGCGCCATCACCAAGATCCTCCGCACCAAAGGCGCCCAGAGGTCCGTCATCAGCACCGTCGACCTCGACGCCGGCAGGCTCGTCCAGAAATCCCTCGACTCGCCACCCATGGCCGGCAGCGATTACGTCAAGGCCGTCAGCGTCAAAGAACCCTACGTCTGGAACGCCGACGGCCGGTTACACGTCGTTGCCATGGATTATGGCATCAAGTACAACATCCTGCGGCTGCTGGCGTCGCACGGGTTCAGCACGACCGCGCCGCGGTGGCCCTTGGGCGTCCGGACGCTGGCCAGTGCGTGGAAGAACGCCGTATCCACGACGCCCATCTGGCTGGGGACGTCGGGCCCGAGGCTGACGCCCGAGTGGCTGCCCACGAGTTTCATGTTTGCGCACGTGTAGGCGGCCATCTCGATCTGGTCGTACGCCCGCACCAGGAACTTCGCAAACGTGTTGGCGAACGGGATCTTGCCGGCCGCCGCCAGGCCGGCCGACACCGACGCCATGTTCTGCTCGGCGATGCGGCACTCGATGA
>JAPLKX010000418.1 GCA_026387845.1 Candidatus Hydrogenedentota bacterium
TCGCGCTTCTGCGAAAAGGGGACTGTCCCCTTTGCCGCGACGGAAAAGGGGACAGCCCCCGTTTCCAAACGGCCGGAAACGGGTGCAGCCCCCTTTTCCTCACCGCGCTAAACACGTACGACGCGGGAGCGTCGGGTTATCCCCCTACGCGCCAAGCCACGATCCGCGAGACAATGCCCGAGCCCGCCGCAGTCAAGCCCCCGCACTGTTGCCAAGGCGACCGCCGCCGGTGCCGGTGCCTCGACCCTGGCTGGGCGCCGCCGGCCACCCTGGCACGGCAGGCGTGCCGTGGCCTAACGGCAAGCCCGTACCGTGGCCGGCGGCAGGCTTGCCCCCCTGCCAAGACGGTAGCCGGCCCGGCCCGCCCAAGGCGGGACGGCCTACAGTTCGGCCTTTCATCATCCCTGTTATCGCTTTTCGGATACGGATTGCCGCTTGCTTCGGGTCATCTCCCCTTTGTCTTCCATTATACTGCCATCCGCATTGCGGGTCCTTTCGATGAATACAAGTTTGTCATCACTCACTCGCTCTGTAATGCGTGTGCTTTTGTGGCCAGAACTCCATTGCCATTCCATGGTTTCCTTGAATCCTTCGCGTTTCCCTCTGCCTTTGGCCATGCACCGCAAGTTGTCGAAGAGGAATCCGATCACCTCACCGGTTTCCTGATCAATCGTATAGATTTCCAATGACTGGTAACCCGAGCGTTTGAATCGCTCGATTTCCTCGTCAGACGCGTGCATGTGCTTCTTAAGGTACTCTGGATTGAGTTCGGTGATCTTAGCCTCCCCCCGATGAATCAGGAATTGGCCACCGAGAGCGCTCTCGAAACTTGCCCTCGCTCGACCTTTGCCTGAGTCCGATTCACCAGCGCCTTCCCATTCACCCACAATCCACTTCGTCCAGTCGTCCGTTAAAGGTGGAGGCAGGAACATGGTGCGTTGGGCTCCTTTTGAAGCGTCTTTGTCCTGGCTCATCACGGGCAAGGCAAGGCCGATGCCTGCTGCCACAGTCAGCAATAACAATGATTGGGTTTTCATGGAAGAGTCGCTTTCGATCTTGTCGTGGGGCCCAACAATGTTTAGGCCGATCCGCCTGACACCCCAAACCCGGTTTGGAGTACCGTATAAGACACCCGCGAATGCGGGAGCGGCGCTGGCCTACGTCCCGCAACATCAACCGGTTGCGGCAAGCGTGCGTTCTTATCCTGGCGTTTTATGCGGATCGACATCGGTCCTTCACCTCACCCGGAAGCATACACAACGAATTCGGCCTTTGCCAATACAATTTCACATCCCCCCTGCATCTACCGCCGTGGCAGGCGTAAAGATCGGAGGACGGACCTTCGCCCGATAAAGGGCTTCGGCCCGCAGGCGGCCGGCATCAACCTGGGCGGGTTCTAAAGCCTGAACGCAGAGAACGCCGAGAACGCAGAGAAAGACCCCAAGAGGGTTCTTCTGGTATAGCCTCACTCTCAGGGGCCTTTCCCTAACGGTTGTGACACGGCCGGCTCGCCCGGCCGTGGTGCCGTGCGGGGAACACGGCCGGACAAGTCGAAGACCCGACTGGGCGGGCCGGCCGTGCCACATCGGCGGGGGGAGAAACGCCCGGAACTCACGCTTTTGTAAGAAACAAAAGAACTTCTCTCTGCGGTCGCAGTTTACCCGCCGCGGCGGGCGTTCTCCGCGTTGAGAGCCTTTCGCTTTTCCGTGCCTCAGTCCCTCAGTCCCTCCGTCCCTCAGTCCCTTTTTTTCTACATTTCCCCCCCATTGGCACGGAAGTTGTGCACAACGGCGTATGGCCATGCGTCCATGTCACAAACCATCAAATTCGAGTCAAAATCGATCAAAAAGGCGACGTT
>JAPLKX010000280.1 GCA_026387845.1 Candidatus Hydrogenedentota bacterium
CGCTTTCGCCGTCGGCCTCAGTTTCGCCTTTCTCGACGTCGCCATCTGGTACCCCGCCCTCATAATTGGGGTCGTCACGGCCTTGATCACCCTCTCCGGGATGCTGATTGGCGGCAAACTGGGCAGTAAACTCGGAAGGCACGTCGAGATCCTGGGCGGGCTTATCTTGATAGGAATAGGGCTGAAAATCCTCTTTCAGCACCTGTCATAAACGAATCACCCCCCTCACGCCCTAATTTCCCCAATCCCCCAGCAGTTGCTCCCCTTTATGTCCCCCACGTCCCTTGATGCCACCAAAAGCTTCTTTCTTCCACCCCAATCGACAATCGACAATCGACAATCGTCAATCGACAATCGTCAATCGACAATCGACAATCGTCAATCGTCAATTCCTACGTCAGCATCATCTTGAGTTCATCCATGAACTCATTGAGGTCCTTGAACTGCCGGTAAACCGACGCAAACCGAACGTAAGCCACCTCGTCAAGCTTCTTAAGCCGTTCCATGATGGCTTCCCCTATCGCCTGCGACGGCACTTCGTGTTCCGATCCCGTGAACAGCGCCCGTTCAATCTCGTCTACCATCGCGTCCACCTGGTCCATGCTGATCGGACGCTTCTGAATCGCTTTGAGGATCCCGCTCTTCATCTTCCACCGGTCGAAAGGCTCCCGCCTCCCGTCTTTTTTCAAGACCATCTGCGCCACTTCTTCAATCCGTTCGTAGGTCGTAAACCGCTTACCGCAGTTCAGACACTCGCGCCTCCGACGGATCGAATCCCCCTCTTTACTTGTGCGCGAATCAACTACGCGACCGTCCTGCTGGTTGCAAAATGGACACCGCATTGTGACGTTCTCTCCGGTTGTCCCACCAAAAACCGCAACACGTACGGACTTGCTAAGATCACTCAACTACATGTTGTACCACTAGAACATTACCAGATACCATAGGCTGCGTCAAGAAAAAAAGGATAGTGATATTTCCCCGTATTTGCTTACTCGATCTCGGCTCAGCGAGCCCAATTCGTCCGGAAGGACCACCCGAGATGAGTGTTCGACCACAATCAGACTTCCTTCACCAAGCACACGGGCACTGCATATAGCGGATAGGAGCCGGTCATATTCCACCCCTGCGAACGGCGGGTCCGCGAAAATAATGTCATAGGCCTTCCCGTCGGCCCAAAGCGTTCGAAGGCCCTCCGGCAGCGGGAGACGTCTGACATCCGCGAGCTGGCGCAGCTTAGCCGCGGCCAGGTTGCGCTCGATCGCCGCCAACGACCGCGGATCATTATCGACAAAAGTCGCGAAATCCGCGCCCCGGCTTAACGCTTCAATCCCGTTAGCCCCCGTGCCCGCATAAAGATCCAAAAACCGCGAACCTTCCATCCGCGGGCTCAGTATATTAAAAAGCGATTCACGCACCCTGTCCAGTGTGGGCCGGACATCATATCCCCGCGGCGCGAAAAGCCGCACTCCTCTGGCCGTCCCCGCTATGACTCTCATGGCAGAAGTATAACAAATGGCGCGCGAGCCTGGTCCCGCATTTCCAGCGCCATCCGCCGCCACAGGGTTGGCCCGCTCTTGTCATTGCGCCTCTTGCCCGGGGCTGCGTATAATCTTATCATGATCATGCGCGTAGTTAAGCGACTCATGGCCAATGCCGCTCTGGTTCTCGTCTCATGCGTTGTGGCCCTGCTCCTTCTCGAAGGTGCCCTTCGCCTGTTTTTCTATGGCTCCCTCAAGGACCCCTCCAATTTCCTGCAGGACTTGGTCCGGATCCCCGACCCCGTCCTGGGTTGGGTGCTGAAGCCGGGCGGAATGGCCGTAATGAGAACCCTGGACTTTGTCCAGGTAGTGAAATACAACTCGAACGGGTCGCACGACATCGAGAAGTCTTACGAACCCGCCCCGGGCGTCTTTCGCGTGGTAGTGCTGGGCGATTCGTTTATTGAAGGGGCCGAAGTGGGCCTCGAAGAATGCCTTCCCAGAAGGCTCGAGAAGCTCTTGGCGGGCCGGAAGGTTGAAGTCATCAACCTGGGCGTCACGGGATACGGCACCGGCCAATGCTACCTCACCTTGCGGGAAAAAGGCCTTAAGTACAAACCGGATCTCGTAATACTCGCCGTCTACGCGGAAAACGACATACGCAACGACTGCCACCAATTTGAGCGAATCATCTGGGGAGCCGAAACCTATGCCGATGCACGCCCATATCCGGTCTGGAAGAAGGACGGGTCTATTGATTTCACCCCGCTCGACTTCGATCGCATAGTGAAGGAGTGGGATCTGCGGTCCAAGAAACGTCGTGACGACCTCCAGCACAGACGCTTTTACCAGCGCGCACTCCTGTATTCGCTTATACCTCGATCGATAGAAGACCCCCTGACGGCTGCGTTCGACTTAAATGTCCTCTTTGGCGTCTACCTTGACGCCTTTGATTCAAGCCTGCCCCACAGCAAGCTGAGGCCGGACCAATACGACCTGAAATGGCAGGAGGCATGGAAGAAAACAGAAGCACTCATTCAGATGACCTGCGACCTCGCCAGGCGGAATGGAGTACAATTCCTCCTGATGAGCATGCCCTCCAAGATCGAGGCGGATCCAAATGCACTCAAGCGGGTTAAACAAAAGTTTCCCCAACTTAAACTCAATCTGGAAAAGGCAAACGTGCGTCTCCAAGCCATTGCCGACCGCATCGCCTGCCCCTTTCTAAATCTTCTGCCGGCGTTTCGACAACACTATCAGGAGGGTGGCAAGCCATTGTTCTACAGCTACCAGGACCGCCACTGGAACAAGCTCGGCCACAAGCTGGCCTCCGAAAACCTTGCCGCGTTCCTCGACCAGAAACGGCTCGTGCCACCCGTTCAACCTGAACCCTGATCCGCCACATAGTATTAACATCTAAAGTGTAAAAATTGTCAGTTCCGTCAATTAAATCCCCC
>JAPLKX010000168.1 GCA_026387845.1 Candidatus Hydrogenedentota bacterium
GCCGGACGCGCAGGCCGGGAAAGAGTATGGATTCAAGTTGCGGCTGGTGTACAAACCGTGGGCGGGCCGCGACGACGTGCTCGAGGAAGTGCGGCGATACTGGGCCGCAAAACAGTAGGAACTCGCGCGGATAGATGGTTGAACAGTGGTTGCATGAACATACTTTTGGCCAGGCTGAGGTAAAGCCCGGCGAAGGCAGGACCCGCGTGGTCATCGTGATCACCGCCCTGACGATGGTTGTCGAGGTCGCCGCGGGCCTCGCGTTCGGCTCGATGGCGCTGCTGGCCGACGGCCTGCACATGGCCAGCCACGCCTCCGCGCTGGCGATATCGGCGTTCGCCTATTTGTACACGCGGCGGCACGCAAAAGATGAGCGGTTCAGTTTTGGCACCGGCAAGGTTAACTCGCTGGCGGCTTTCGCGAGCGCCGTGCTCTTGGCGATGTTTGCATTGGTGATGGCTTCCGAGAGCGTGAAACGGTTCCTGGCGCCGGTCACGATCGAGTTCAACCAGGCGATCCTGGTGGCGTTTGCGGGCCTGATCGTCAACGGCGTATCGCTGATCATTCTGGGCGGCGCATCATCTCATGATGACCACGATCATCACCATGATCACGCTCATCATCACGACCATAACCTATGGTCGGCGTATCTCCATGTGCTGGCGGACGCGCTGACGTCGCTGCTGGCGATTTTCGCCCTGCTGGCGGCCAAATACCTGGGCTTGCAGTGGCTGGATCCGATGATGGGCGTGGTGGGCGCAGTGCTCGTGATCCGCTGGTCATGGACCCTGCTCGGCGTCTCCGCAAAGGTGCTGCTGGACGCCCAGGCGCCCGGCCGCGTCCGCCAGGCCATACGCGAATGCATCGAGGCGCGGGACGACGCACGGGTCACCGACCTGCACGTGTGGTCGGTCGGGCCGGGCATTTACGCGGCGGAGATTGTCATTGTCTCGGAGCGGCCCGGCGCGGCCGACGCCTACGAGAGGCTCCTGCCGCCCAACCTCGGCCTCGTCCACGTAACCGTCGAGACGCACACCAGCCCGACTTCCGCGAAGTAGCCCGACTTCCGCGAAGTTGGCCTACTTCAGCGAAGTTCTACGGCGTCGGGCTTTGGCGCCCACCTTGCCGCTGACCCGCGTCAAACATTATAGTGGATGCACATGAGGGATCGGCCATGAAACGAATCGTCGCAGGTTTGGTCATTCTGGCAGTCTTGTGCGCTGGGGCTGCCGCGGCACAAAATGCAGGGGCATTTAAGGCCGGGTTCGCGCGCGTAGACATCACGCCGGAGCCGGGTTGCCAGATCCCCGGCGGGTTTTCAAAGAATATTGCCGAGGGCGTGCACGACCCGCTGTACGTCGAAGCCGCCGTGTTCATGAATGGCGGAGTAGAATTGGCCATCGCAGGGGTGGATGCGATTATGGTCTCTGACGATACCGTCGCGGAAGCGCGCAAGCTGGCGGAGTCAGCGTGCGGCATCCCCGGCGCAAACATCCTGATTGGCGCAAGCCACACGCACAACGGCGGGCCTGTGGTTGACTGTCTTGGCTCCGACCGCGACCCCGCCTATTGCCACAGGCTCGCCGAGGCCATCGCCAAAGCCGTGGCGGACGCCCGCGCCGCCGCCGTGGATGCGCAACTGGGCGTGGGCGTGGGGCGCGAGGACTCCGTGAGCTTCAACCGCCGGTTCAAAATGAAAGACGGCACCGAGAAAACCCACCCGGGCCGGATGAACACCGATATCGTCGAGCCCGCCGGCCCGATGGACCCGGACGTGGCCGTGATCGCCGTCGAGAACATGCAGGGCGACCTGCTGGGCTGCATCGTGAACCACGCGTTGCACGGCACCGCGATCGGCGGCAGCAACCTGTCAGCCGATTGGATCGGCTACATGCGCCAGACGATCCGCGGCGGCGTTGGTCGCGACATGGGCGTGGTGTTTATCAACGGCGCATGCGGCGATGTCACGCAGGTGGACAACCGAAACCCGCGCCCGCCCGAATTTGGCGAGGCATGGGCGCGCCGGGTCGGGATGACGATCGGGGCCGAAGCGCTCAAAGTGATCGCGCGCACGGAATACTCGCCGGACGTGCCGCTGGCGGTGAAGGCCGAGTCGCTCGACCTGCCGATCCGCGACCTGGCCGAATCGGACGAGGCGCTCGTGGCACGCGAGACACCCGCATCCGGGCTCGGCGCCGCGCAAAATGAGGCGTACCTGCGCGAGGCCGGGCTGGTGCGGGCGCGGAAAGCCGAGTCCCCGACGGCCCGCGTGGAAGTGCAGGCGATGCGAATCGGATCAGCGGCAATCGCCACGAACCCGATGGAGTATTTCTGCGCGCTGGGGCTGGCGATCAAGAACGGGTCGCCATGGAAACCAACCCTGGTGGCCGAGTTGGCCAACGGCTATGCGGGCTATTCGCCAACAAAACAGGCGTTCGCGGGCGGCGGATATGAAGTGCGGACCGCGCGCAGCAGTTTTCTCGCGCCGGGAACCGGCGAAGAAATGGCCGCAGTGGCCGTGCGGCTGCTGAAATCGCTCGCGGGCGAGAATCAATAGGACTTATGGGACAAATAGGCCGAATAGGACGGGAGGCGTGACATGAGACAAACTTTTTCGAGACGCGCGTTTTTGGGTGGAGCGATTGCCGGGGTGGGGATGGCCGCGGCAGGGGCGGAGGAGAAACCCATTCAGGGTTTCGAAGACACTCAGACCAACGTGAACAAGTCGCAGGCATGGCAGCCCATTTCGGATCGCAAGGTGCGGGTGGGCATTGTCGGCTACGGGGTGTGCAAATTCGGCGCCGCATTTGATTTCCAGAACCATCCCAACGTCGAGGTCATCGCGGTGAGCGATCTGATCCCGGAACGCTGTGCGGAACTCGCCAAACAATGCCGGTGCGCCATGACCTATCCCTCGCTCGAGGAACTGGTGAAAGACCCCGCGATCGAGGCCGTGTTCGTTGCCACGGACGCTCCCAGCCATCCGCGCCATTGCATGGACGTGCTCAAGCACGGCAAACACGTGGCCAGCGCCGTGCCCGCCGCGTTCGGCTCGCTCGAAGACGCCGACGCCCTCACTACATGGAACAGCCGCTTGACTCGTACAAAGGCTGGCGGATTGGCCTGCCCCCGCAGTGGTATCCGACCCACTCGAACGCCTACTACACCTGCGTGACCGGCGGGAGTTTTACCGAAGTGTCCTGCATGGGCATCCCCAGCGTGGTCGAGCACCTCAAGCCCGCCAACAACATCTACGCCAACCCGTTCGGCACGGAAATCGCCCTGCTCCGGACGAGCGAGGGCGGCATGGCCCGGATGGCCGTCAGTTGGGATTCGCCGGGGTTCAGCGGCGAGATGGGCAGGGTGCGCGGGCAGAAGGGAACGTTGTACGGCAAATACGACGGGCTGGCCGACGTGTCGGCGCTGAAACTGGCGAAACCGCAGTTGCCGGCGGCGATGTCGGCAGGCGGGCATGGGGGTTCGCACGGCTATTTGAGCAACGAGTTCATCACGTCGATCATCGAGGGCCGCGCGCCGCTGGTGAACATCGCCTGGGCCCTGAACATGACCGTGGCGGGCATCATCGCCCACCAGTCCGCGACGAAAGATGGGGAACTGCTGAAGATCCCCCAATACGAGTTCAAGGCCTAAAGCGAAAAACGGGGACTGACTCGCTCTTTCCCGGCAGTTTGGGAAAAAGCGTGTCTGTCCCCGCTTTTCGCGGGCATAAGGCAATTACTCAACTTTTTGAACCCCGCGCCCCAACTGTTTTGCCCCGCCGGGGTCGCGGCAAGTATACTTGGATCATTGACGGAAACGTCCAACACAAACGAGGAGGCGCCGTGTTTAAAGGATTGGGTGACCTGGGGAAACTCCACAGTCTGGTCCAGCAAGCCAGGCAGATGAAAGAACAGATCGAAGCCATGAAGGAGACGCTTGGCGACGAGCGGCTCGAGGCGACTGCGGGCGGCGGGATGGTGACCGTGACGATGAACGGCAAGTTTGAAGTCGTCTCGGTGAAAATCGATCCCGAAGTCATCAATAAAGACGACCCGGAAATGCTCGAGACGCTGGTGCGCGCCGCCACAAACGACGCCGTCCGCAAAGTGCAGGAACTCGTAAAGGCCAAAATGACCGAACTGGCGCCGGGCGGCTTCGAGATCCCGGGGTTGACGTAGGGTGCGTGCCGTCTTTTTCGGCACCCCGGAACTGGCCGTGCCGGCGCTCGATGCGGTGGCGACCCGGCACGATCTCGTGGCGCTCGTTTGCCAGCCGGACAAGCCGCAAGGCCGCAGCAGCCGCCTGGTGCCGCCCCCGACAAAAGTATGGGCGGAGTCGCACGGCGTGGCCGTGACGCAGCCCACGGCGCTCAACGACGGGCGGTTTGAAACCTGGCTGCGCGGGCAGCGGCCGGACGTGTGCCCGCTGGTGGCGTACGGCCGGATCTTGAAACAACCCATCCTCGACGTGCCCGCGCACGGCTTCATCAACATGCACCCCTCGATGCTTCCCGAATACCGCGGCCCGTCGCCCATACAGACCGCCATTCTCGACGGCAAGATGCGCACCGGTATCACCATCATGCGGCTCGACCCCGGTATGGACACCGGCGACATCATTCTCCAGAAAGAAGTCGAGATCCGACCCGACGATACCACGATGTCGCTCTCTCAGCGGCTTGGCGAGATCGGCGCGGGCCTCCTGGTCGATGCGATGGACCTGATCGAGCAGGGGCGGGCGACATTCACCCCGCAGAACCACGCGCAGGCAACCGTGACGCGCATGTACGGCAAGGAAGACGGGCGCATCCGGTGGGAAATGCCCGCGCCGCAGATTCACAACCTGGTGCGCGCGGCCATCCCGTGGCCCGTGGCCCATTGCCTGTTCCACGGCGAGGTCTGCCGCATCCATAAGACCGAGCCGCTCGATGAGCCTGCGGCCGCCGCGCCCGGAACCGTCACGCGCATCGAGAAAGATCGCGTGATCGTAGCCGCCGGCGAGGGCCAACTCGCCATACTCGAGTTCCAGCCCCCGGGTAAGAAGCCGATGCCCATGGCCGACTACCTCCGCGGCCACCCCATCAAGCCGGGGGAGCAGTTTCAAAATATTGCGTAGCCCAGCCCAAACTGGGGTTTGGGGCTTGGTGGTTTATGTAAAGGGCGAGTTCAATTGGAAGTTTTTCATAGGTCTCAATTGTCTCAATTGTCCCAATCGTCCCATTTAAAGCAGTCGAAAACGTCCCGAGGCCTGACAATCCCGTGAAACACGACGTCGACATGGTGCGGAACACGGCGGTGGACGTGTTACTGCGCGTGTTTTTCGAAGGCGCCTATCTCAACATTGTGCTGGACAAAGCCATCCAGCGCGCCGACCTCAGCGAACGCGGCAGACGGTTCCTTGCCAAACTCGTCTACGGCACCACCCGCCATAAAACGTTGTGCGATTACGTCCTGGCATCGAGGTTGTACCAGCCGCTCGACCAGTTGCCGCGCCCGGTGCTGGTGGTGCTGCGGATGGGGGTGTTCCAGTCGCTGTTTCTGAACCAGGTGACCTTCCCGGCGATGGTGCACACCAGCGTCGAACTGGCGCGGCGCCGCGGGCATGCGGGGATGGCGCGCGTGGCCAACGCCGTGCTCCGCAAAGTGCCGCAGCGGCTCGAAGATGTGGACCTGCCGCCCCGCGAAATAGACCTTGTCCGCCACTTGTCGGTGCGCCACTCGATGCCCGAATGGCTTGTGCGCAACTGGATCGACGAACTCGGCCAAGAACGGGCGGAGGCCATCTGCATTGCATCCAATTCCGAGGCGCCCACGACAATCCGCGTCAACACCCTCCGCACCAGCCTCGAGACGCTTCTGGCCGCGTTCAACGAGAAAGAGCCGATGGCCGCCAAGCAAACCCCTGTTCCGGAAGAACTGACGCTGCTGGCGGGCCCGCCGCCGGCCCGGTCAAAACGGTTCAGCGCAGGCGATTTCATCGTCCAGGACGCCGCTTCGATGTTGCCGCCGCACCTCGTGGAACCAAAGCCGGGCGAGCGCGTATTAGATCTGTGCGCGGCGCCCGGCGCGAAATCCACGCACCTGGCCCAGCTTACCGGGGACTCTGCGAGCGTGATCGCCATGGACATTCACCCCGGAAAACTCGGGTTGGTGCGCCAAAACGCCGCCCGTCTCGGTATCGAGCGCGTGTTCCCGGTTTGCGGCGACGGCACAAAGCCGCCGCTGCGCCCGGGGTTTGACCGCGTGCTGGTCGATGCGCCCTGCAGCGGGCTGGGGACCTTGCGGCGCCACCCCGACCTCAAGTGGCGGGCGCAGCCGGACGCGCCGCCCAGGCTGGCGGCGCTGCAATTGGAA
>JAPLKX010000078.1 GCA_026387845.1 Candidatus Hydrogenedentota bacterium
AGTAACTACCCTGTGAATGGTCCGTTCAATACACGTTTTGTTGCGCTAGGCCCGGACGCGGCGCAGCGCCTAGTAGATGATAATGTAAGAATGGTAGGTATCGATTATCTTTCCGTTGCGCCTTATGAGCAGCCAAACGGGGAGACTCATCACCGCCTATTGGAACGCAACGTTACGGTTGTAGAAGGTCTTTGCTTACAAGATGTGCCGGCGGGGACGCATCTGTTTTTTGTCTTTCCGTTGCGGCTGGTGGGCGCAGATGGCGCTCCTTGCCGCGCCTTAATTGGGCTGGAGGAGAGCGAAGTCTGATTGATGCTCACTAAAGACTTCTTCCCTTAATCGGGGAGCGGGGACACCCGTGATTGCTTATGGATAGCTAGAACACTAGACATTTGGAGACTAGTGCGTTCGGAAGGGTAAACCGGAGGAAGGCGGGTATGGCCTGTGAAACGAGAGGTGGGGCTCCTGCTTGGAAGAGAGTCCTGAATTCCCTTCCGGAAGCGACTTGGAAAGGGGTCATCGAGGCCGGTAAAGTCAGCATCGGCCTCAAGTTTGTCTTGACCTTTCTTAGCGAACTACAGGACGCCTGTAGAAAAATATCCTCTGAGGAGAGATTGGAGTTCATTTCTGGAGTGCGGCGCGAACGTCTCAGGAACATTGAGAAACACCTTGAGGGACTCGGCGTCGACCTGGAACGAACGCGCATGCTCCTCGCAGGGACCATCAAGGCGGTTGACGACCTCGAGGCATTCAACAAAGGTCACGAGGTCGGCACGCATGCGCTCTTGAACGCGTTGATCGATGTTCAAACGGTTTCCAGGCGTGAGAAAAGACAGATTCTCCTCGGGCTCCGCGAGTTACGAGGAACGATCGAATCAAGGAAAGAGGCGACCCATGAGATTCTGGCCCGTCTGGACGACTTGCCGACTTTGCTGCGAGGTCAGCTTCGAAGTGCCCGCGACAGTGAACAAGCAGATTTTGAGCGCAGTTACTTGGATGAGATCGAGCGAACATACGGTTATCTGGACTTACTGGGTATTCCGATATTCGAAGAACAAGATCCGCTTCCCATTGATGCCGCTTTTGTGTCCTTGGCCATAGACGAAGGCCGGGGTGCCGCAGGGGGACAAGCGGCTGAGAGAATGCTGGCCGACCACGATGAGATGGTCATCATCGGCAATGCGGGAGCAGGCAAATCAACCCTAATGCAGTGGGAGGCGGTCCAATGCACAAAAGGAGAAAAGCTGTCCTGCGAAAGCCCAAACCCGTGGTATGGATGCATACCGTTCGTGTTGCCCCTGCGAAACCTGAATCCCAGCGAAGCCTTTCCGCCACGAAACCGCTGGGTGACTCTCTCTACTCGTAACTGGGAGCGTGCCCAGGAAAACCACGGGGCGTGGCTCAATCGCGTTCTAGACGACGGCCGGGCATTACTGATTCTGGACGGGCTGGACGAGCTTGCGAGGGAAAAGCGAAAAGCCTTCTGGCGTGAGTTGAGGAAGTGCGTCTCGGATAGGGACATTATCTACCGAGTAGTGTCGCGCCCCATACACCGGCCCGGTGAGAATGACGACGAATGGCGGCCACCGGTCGACGCAT
Organism: Candidatus Hydrogenedentota bacterium; assembly: GCA_026387845.1. Lineage (GTDB taxonomy): Bacteria > Hydrogenedentota > Hydrogenedentia > Hydrogenedentales > SLHB01 > JAPLKX01. Next base: position 1,600 of record JAPLKX010000078.1, read on the forward strand.
CCGTCGTTACTGTCCTCCCGCTGACGCCTGAGAACGTAGATCTTCTGATTGACCGATGGCACGAGGCCACCATCGCAGCCGAAGGAAACGCAGAAACCAGACCGGCTTTGCGCATGAAGTTGCAGCGATATGCCGGAGAACTGAAAAACAAGCTACGCCAGAGCGCTTTTAGGCGCATACGCGAATTGTCAGAAACCCCGCTTCTCTGCGCGGCCATCTGTCTGATTAACAGGCACAACAAACAACGCCTTCCCAAGAAGCGACATCATTTCTATCGGGATTTTTGCGAAGCTCTCATGCAGCTACGGGATGCGGAAAAAGGCGTCAGGACAGGTACCATCTACGATGACCTCGATTTAGAGGACCTCGTACGTATGCATGCCCATGTCGCATTTAAAATGACTACCAGTGGCGCCGGGACGCCCAGCTCTAAGGGAAGGGGCTACTTTGTCGAGGCAAGTAAGGAGAATGTACTCATCTGGCTAAAATCATGCATCAATGACATCAAGAGGCAGGCAATCCGCGAGCAAGCCACTGCTTCGGATCTCCTGATTCACCTCTTGGAACGAGGGTTGCTGCGCACTTCATCCAAGGACAAGATCGGTTTCTATCACCCTGCACTGCAGGAATACCTGGCCGCAACGGCAATCCCTCTTGAGGGAGAATTGGACTTCTTGATCCGACAAGTGGAAGACGACCGGTGGCATGATATTATTGTCCTTTCCGCTGGCGGGTTTTTCGCAGGCGCGGACTTCGGAAACGATCTAATCGCGAAGCTCCTAGACCGAGCCGAGTCAAGTGAAGTGCACTCGAAGCTGTTACGGGTGTGCCACAGCCTCGCCGTGGCGTGTCTGGAGACTGCCTGTGCGCCAAACGCCAAGATCCGGGATATGGCTTTGGCCGGTCTAGGGAAAATTGTGCCTCCACGCAGTTACGCGCAGGCCAGGGAAGTGGCCGCCGCGGGAGATGCCGTGGTGCCCTTGTTGGAGTATGAGCGCTGGAAGGGGCTGCGCCAGCGCGAGAAGGACCAGATCCTGGCATTTTGCGGCTTGACACTGATGCTGATTGGCAGTGATGCTGCGACCGAAGCTCTGGGCCGTGGCTACGGATTCGATAACATCCTCGATACGCTCGTCCGTGCGCCGGGAATGAATGTTCTGGAACTGCCGCCTGTTCTGGATGTCGTGATGGACCTAGGCACAGTTCCTGAATTTGCACGTGAGCACGTACGCGACCTTCAACCCTTGGAGAATCTGCCTCGACTAGAAGCCTTGGATTTGGCCGATTGTGACAAGCTAACCAACCTCTTGCCGCTCGCGCATTTGACTTGCCTGAAGTCCTTAACTCTCGAAGGATGCAGGAAGGTAGACGATTTGACGCCCCTGCGTCACTTGACAGGGCTTCGCCAACTCAAGCTGGCGGAATGCTCTAACATAACTGACCTTAGACCGTTGACAAACCTGACCGGCCTCGAATTCCTCGACTTGAGTTTCTGTAAAGGCATCAAGGACGTCTCGCCACTGCACAACCTGAGTCATCTGCGAACACTGAAACTAAGATGCTGCCCTGCTCTTGAGAATCTTTCGCCGCTAGAAAACTTGAGAGATCTGGAAGAACTAGACATTGCATATTGCGAGTCAATCAGCAACTTTGGGACGCTGACGGGACTCTCCCAAGTGAGAATACTGATCGCCCCTGGTTGTGATGCGACTCGAGAATGTGGCGGATCGATCGGATCGGGTTCTTCCAGGATCTCGGGATCGGATTATGTAGAGATGGGTGGTCGAGTACCCATCAAGATGGTGTGGGTCAAAGGCGGGGAATTCGAGATGGGAAGTCCAGATACTGATAGAGACCGCTACGACGATGAGGGGCCCATTCACAAAGTCAAGTTGGAGGAAGGATTTTGGATGGGCGCTACTCCGGTGACTCAAGAGCAGTATGAATCGGTGATGGGTATGAATCCCTCTAATTTCGTGGGTGCGCAGAAGCCGGTGGAAGGAGTCTCGTGGTTTGATGCCAATGAGTTCTGTCGCAGACTGTCCGAGCGCAGCGGTGTTACGTACAGTCTGCCGACAGAAGCCCAATGGGAATTTGCCTGCCGCGCGGGGAGCCAGTGTCGTTTTTCCTTCGGAAGCGCCAACAGGTGTCTAGGCAGCTATGCATGGTTTTCTGAGAACTCACGTAATGGCACTCACCCCGTAGGCTCCAAGCGACCTAATGCCTCGGGCTTGTATGATATGCATGGGAATGTCTGGGAGTGGTGCCAGGATGTCTGGCATCATGAATACGACTGCAGTTCGGTTGACAACGCTGCGCGGGCACTGACATCCAGATCCTATCGAGTCACCCGGGGGGGCAGTTGGGGAAGTGGTCCATCGAGTTGCCGTTCCGCGGTCCGTGGAAGCGACCTACCCACGTATAGCAGTTGTTATTTAGGATTTCGTGTTTGCAGCTCATCGCGCACCCAGAGTGCGCATGTCCCGGCAACAAATCCCCAGATGTCGAGCCGTTACTCCTTAGAGAGTCACTACTTCGGCGAGCAGATCAAACTCTGGAGAATCTATTTTGCAGGCGAAGAGTATCGGCAACGTTTTGATTCAGCGTCACATCGATGTTTTCGTCTCATGCTCCGTAGTACTCAGGTAGGCTCCGGTAAGGGATAGTCGCTCGATTGATAGCTGCTGAACATTGCTCCAACTCAGACGGCTGCTGTAACACGACGTGTGACAGGTTTTCGAAGTCTTCCCCCAGTCTCTTTCCGCAGTCGTCGGATGATGAATATCTGCCCACTGCCCTCAAGAGAAGAGACGGGACATTTCAAAGTGCGGGAACCGCGTCTCTGGCATCACGCGAGGCTGAGAACGCCCATATTGGCTTACTTTGCCTGTGAGCAGAGCGAGTGCCAGTCCTTCTTCGGCGTGTGCGTTTCTGATACCAGGCTGCGAGGACGACGCAGCCGCGCACGTGTCACCGCAAATGCAGCAACACCCCCTGCAAGAACAGTGCCGCGCCCATGAGAAGCGGGGTGTAGTGGAACGGCATCTCCATGCCGTACTTGCCGGCCAGCCAGCCGAACAGGATGCTCCCCGCAAATCCCCCCAGCCCGACGGCGCCTTCGTTGATGGCGGTTCTCCGGTGTTTTTGCTGCCAGTTGGCCACGCTGTAGTAGACGGATGAGAAGAACGCAAACCCGGCGTTTGTGCCAACGACGACGAAACAAAGCGCCATTACCACGAGGCTGTGCGTGTCGCCCACCATCCAGAAAGCGCACCCGGCCACTGCCTGCAGCGCAAACAGCAATCCCGCCCGATGCCGCCATCCCTGCCTGTGTCCCATGACCAGAAATGTCAGGGCCGCAACCAGCGAGAGCGAAAACGCCAGCCATGAAAACTTTTCCGCGGCCCGCTCGAGCAGTACCGGCGAGGTCCACGGCTCGAACAGGAAACGCAACTGGCCGTCCGAAACCAAATCCTCGATTCGTTTGGGGAACACCGTCCGCGTCACCTGGACCAGGAAGTTGCCCATCATCGTCGCGACCCACGAGGCGTACAGGAACCGTTCGCTGGCCCGGTCGGCGTCGGCGTGTGCTTCGAGGGCTTCGGAGGTTTCCCGGGCGTGATGATCGCGCTCGAGCGGCAACGACCGCAGCAATATCAGCACGGCCACGTTCAACACGAACACGACGACGAACGGCAGCCGGTAATCGCGCTCGAACAGCCAGCCGGCAAACAACGGGCTTAACGCGAACCCCATGCTCCACGACAGGTTGAACGCGCTCATCCGCCGGCTGCGCAGCACCCGGTCCGGCTCGCCGCCCACATAGGAGTGGAGCGCCGGCCACACCAGCGCGAGGGCGCCTACCCCTGCCGTGCTCAGCGCCCCGCACACCCAGGCGTTTCGCGTGAAAGGAACCGCACAGATGAACACGGTGGCCAGCAGGATGCCCGTTACGGCCCAGTTCAGCCCGTTTTTCGCACGCAGCACAAAACCCGCTGAAACCAGGCAGATCGCCGCGTAGGCCGCACCCTGGGCCCCGCCAAACGCACCCGACATCGCCGCACCGCCGCCGAGCGTCCGGAAAACATAAAACGGCAGCGCCACGACAAACGACATGATCCCGAAATCGATCAGGAATCCGACCAGGTACATTTTATGATGTGGTTTCAGCATACGCGCGAGATTTCGAAGGCCGGCTTGACCGCCCCCCTCACCAGAACTTCTTGTAACGCCAGAAGGCCATTACGGCCGCAACCGAGCCGATCGCCAGCACTATGATGGCCCAGAACGCACTGGAGGCGCGCTGCATGGGGATCGGGACGTTCATCGAGAAGATGCTCACGACCAGCGTCGGCACCATGATGCCGATGGTGATGATGTTCAACGTTTTCATCAGCACGTTCAGGTTGTTGTTAACAATCGAGGCCCGCGCATCCATCACGCTCGAGAGCACGTTCGAATAGATCTCAGCCAGTTTGTAGCACTGATCGTTCTCGACGATGATGTCGTCGAGGTATTCCATCTGTTCGTTGGCGATTTTGAGTTTTGTGGCGTTGTTCTTGAGTTTGGAGATCAGCACCCCGTTGGTGTGAATCGCGTTCAGGTAATACACCAGGCTCTTTTCCAGCGCGAACAGGTTCAACAGATATCGGTTCTCCATCGAGGCGTTGATTTTCTGCTCCAACTCCTCCGACACCATGTTGATGACTTTCAGGTGCTGCAGGAAATGGAAAATCGACTGGTACAACAGCCGGAGAAGGACGTCCATCAGCGTGTGTACCGCCACAAACGGCTTGCCCTCGAATAGCGGGTCCCCCTCGGAGACCACGACCACCAGCCGGTCCTCAAACAAGAACAGGCCCATCGACGTCACCCGGAACATGAACTGCTCGAGCGCGCTGTAGTTCTTCGGCCGCTTCAGAATGAGCGCCACATGCTCGGGCTCGAACTCGAGTCGGGACAACTCGTCGGGGTCCAGCGCCGATTGCAGGGTGTGCTCGTCGATCTTCAGGTGGTCCACCAGATACCGCTTTTCGGTGTCGTCCGGGCTGACAAACACCAGCAATGTCGCCTCGTCGCCGGTGGTTTCCACCACCTTGCCGCCGCTTATCTCATACTTTTTCTGCATTGGGCACAACCATCCCGCAAAAACCGCCCCGCATCACGGACCAGTTGATTTTGTAAGACCAAGCCTCAAAGAGGGAAGCTACTAACTATATACCGGCCGTCCCGCGCCCGTCAATTTGTGCCGCACAGCCACATCCAGGATCTCCCGACGAAAACAAGCGCAGGGACCCCACTGACAAGCTCCCCGGCCAGCGTGGCTGTCAGAGTTCTACCACAAGTTCGCGCAAGAGCCAAAACACATCGGTGGCGCCAAAACGTGCCTTTGGTGTGCCAAACCGTAGCCCCCGCCAGAGACCCAAACAGCGCAAAACCCCTGAAACCCGGGACTATCCAGAATCGGTATTTTCTCATTTTCCTGTTTTGACATCGATGTCTAACACTCCGGCTGCACACCCGATCCGTCGAGATGTTACAATCGCGGGCGCCGGCCCGCGGGCGCCGGTGCGGCTTTGTTGGCAACAGTGCCGACATCGATGACGAAGCACCGGGCGGCCTTCTTACAAATCCCTTGACAATGAAGGGCATTTATGCCATTGTGGAAGCAGTTGCCTGGAGTGGGCAAGTGAAGTCATCGGTGTCGGCGCACGAGGCTGCCGACAGGGAGGGTATTATCGTGAGACAAAAAGGTTTTACGCTGATTGAACTGCTTGTAGTAATCGCCATCATAGGCATACTGGCGGCTATTTTGCTGCCGGCGCTTGCCAGGGCGCGGGAAGCGGCGCGTCGTGCGAGTTGCGCCAACAACCTCAAACAGTGGGGTCTTGTGCTGAAGATGTACGGCAACGAGTCCAAAGGCGGCTTGTACCCGCGCCTGAACGTTTGGGACGTAGGCGGGGACCCAAAAGACTTTGCTTTCGCGCCGCTTGTTCCGTCGATTTATCCCGAGTACCTCTCGGACCCGAACGTGTATCTGTGTCCGTCGGATCCGGAAGCCAAAATAGAGGACTTCCAGGACACCAACGGCGATTGGTGTATTGCCCGGCCTCCCGAGGCCGATGGCTGTTCGGAAGAAGTTGATCAAAGCTACGCCTACTTCAGCTTCCTGCGGGACCGGGTCAGTGACGACCCAGCCGCCATTGAACCCGATGGACAGTCAACGCAGGCGCTTTCGTGGGTTGCGTCGGTAGTTTCCGCTTGGAATACCGGCCAGATTCCCGCAATCGACAAAGACATAGAGGCCAGTATCCTCGGCACGGGCAACAGCGGCAGCAATTCGTTCTATCGCATCCGGGAAGGTATTGAAAGATTCCTTATCACCGACATTAACAACCCGGCCGCGAGCGCCCAGGCGCAGAGCACCGTGTTTATCATGCTCGATGTCCTGTCCACTCAAGTCGAGTATTTCAGCCACATCCCCGGCGGGTGCAACGTTCTGTTCCTGGATGGTCACGTCGAGTTTATCAAGTATCTCAGCGAACAGCCCGTCACCAAAGCCCTCGCCTTGACCGTCGGCGGTGGGTGCGGTCTTGAATAGCCCTATCCTGCAGTCCAATGACTGCAGTGGCCCGGACCTCGACGAGGGGTCCGGGCATTGCATTTTTGGGTAAGCGGGTGTTGTGACATCGTTGTCGCTAAATACGGACGCGAATAGGAAAAGTCTTGACAGAACCCCCCCTCTTGTGCCAATGTAATTGGTGTCGAGGCTGCTTGGCGCCAAGAGAGGGTTCAGTCAACCCGCAGATTGGCATTGCAATTACTCGATGGTTGAAGTTGAACGTGGCCGGCTTTGACCGGCAAGAAGACGGTTTTTCTTTGGGAATTCGCCGGGGCGTCCAGGGTAGGTCGCACCGGTTGAGTTTGGGCGAGGCTCCAGAAGCCTTCATAAATGCAATGTTGAGGAGGGACACACATCATGGGAAGAAAAGGTTTTACGTTGATTGAGTTGTTGGTTGTAATTGCAATCATCGGCATTCTAGCGGCCATCTTGCTGCCGGCACTGGCCCGGGCGCGCGAATCGGCCCGCAGAGCCAGTTGTGCAAACAACCTCAAGCAGTGGGGCTTGGTCCTGAAGATGTACTCGAACGAGTCGAAGGGCCAGAAGTATCCGCCGGTCCAGTGCACGCTTTGGGAAGGCGAGGCGGGCAGCTTTGCGGTGATGCCGCTGGTGAAAGCGGTGTATCCGGAATACATCTCGGACCCGAAGGTGTTCATCTGCCCGTCGGACCCGAACGACACGTTTGATAACATGACGTTCTCGAACGGGGAGTCGTGCCTTCATGTAGACCATAGGGATAATACGGTGGTGCCCGGTGAGGACGGTTGTTCGGACAACGCGGATGCGAGCTATGGGTACTTGTCGTATGTGCTGGATCAGGTCGGTGATCCGCCGGATCCGGTGACCGAGGAAGGTTTCTCTTCGCAGTTTATCGAACTGTCGATAGTTCTCGCGCCATTACTCAACGGAACCAGCACGGATCTGAGTGTCCTTGATGGGGATGCCACAGTTCCCATACTCCTCGGTAATGGCGGCGGAACCACTATCTATCGCCTTCGCGAAGGCATCGAGCGGTTCATGATCACCGACATCAACAATCCGGCGGCGAGCGCTATGGCGCAAAGCGAAGTGTTCGTGATGATGGATGCGCTGTCCAGCGAAGTTGACAACTACAACCACATCCCGGGCGGGTCGAATGTGCTTTTCCTGGACGGCCACGTCGAGTTCATCAAGTACCCGGGCGAAGCGCCGGTTTCCAAAGCGCTTGCACTGACTGTTGGAACCTTGTTTGACTGATCGATGGCGAAAGTAGTTCAGCCCCCGGGAGCCCGGCTCCCGGGTTTCACTTTGCCCTGCAACTTTTCTGCTCAGTCTGGAAACCGGTGCCATCGCCCGCGTTGTTTCCTGCAAACGTAAAGGGCGCGGGCTTTGAAGCTCTTTCCGTAGATGGTTATTTCATATCCTGAGTCCCTGCAATTGGCCAGTTGTGTTTTTTGATAGTGGCGCGACCCGCCCATGTCGATCCGCGTCAGCCCGGTCTCTTCGATCGAATGCTTGACCAGCAGCGTCATCAGCAGGAGGCCCGGCGACATCCGGGAGTAACCGCCGTGGTAGCCCGTGCAGCACGACCGCGCATAAGCCCCGGAAACGAGCCGGAACGTGTACGCCACCGGCTTTCCGTCCGCCAGCAGAAACGCCAGGTCGAGCGCATCGTGCTCCATGGCCGTCCTGATGAGACTGGCCCAGAACTCGGGCCCGTAGTTGCCGTACCACTGGCGTTGCCGTGCCTGCCACGTCTGCGGCCGGACTTCCTGGATCCACTCCACCATTTCTTCCAGGGACTTTTCCAGCCCCAGTGCCTGGCGGCCCTCGACGTGCCGCCACACCGTCACGTTCCCAAACGTTCTGCTGATTCGCTCGGCCCGGCGAAACCACGTGCGGAACCTGGGCGTGCGCGTCTCGAGGTAAGCCGCGAACGTGTCGGGCAGTTCAATGGCGCAGGTGTCGACCGACGCCGTGCCGGGCTGGCCGCCGCGCGGCTCGTTCACCCGCAACAGGCTGCACTGGACTGCGCACTCGGCCAGTTTGGCGAAAAGGGTAGCCGCATCGGCTTCTGCCAGGCCTGTAAGGACCGCCAAGTCAAAAGGCGCGGCTTGTAAATGATTCAGTAGCGCCGGGACAGCTTCCTCAGCCGGCATGTTTCCCAGAAACCCGTGGCGCTGAATCAGTTCGTTAGGGAAAAACGTGACGCAGTTCATCCCTATGCGGAACCGGGACACCGTCTGCAGCCGCAAGAACAGCGGAATGATGCCCACCACATCGCTCCCCTCCCTGCACACGATGCACCAGGGAGCCCCGCGCCCCTTGCTGGTGTGCAGCGCCATCAGACGCATGAACGAAAATGCGTAGAACTCCCTGCCGCACGTACCTCCGGATTTCCACAACTGGTCCCAGTCCCGCTCGAACTGGGCCAGATCCTCCCACGTCCTGACCAGTTGTGAGTTCATGGGCATACCGGCCGCGTTGGATCGAAGCGATATCCGCACCGTTGCGCCAGGCTGCCCGTAATGGATTCAACCAGCCGCAACTGTTCCTCCGACAGCCCGGCGTGCCACCGCGTGTCCAGCCGGATCTCGGCCACGTCCGTCAGCCGCATCGGGTTGCCGTAAATGTGGTGGTCCGCCTGGCGAAACCGGAGCATCGCAGGATCAAACGGCACGCCGATCCATTCGCACAAAGCCCGGCAGGCCGCCTCCGGCTCAACGCACACGTCTTCGTACCGCAGGCGCATCCAATCCGCCCGCGGCGCCCGCGCCAGCACCCGCTCGACCGTCTTGAAATTCCTTGCCCAATAAGCGGCAGCCGCCGCCACGCCGTGCGGGCTGCGGTTGATGGCCGAGAAGACGCACGCGGCCGGGTGGCGCACTAGGTGGATCACGCTGAGCCGGATGCCGTCAGCCCCCGTCAGGAACGGGATGTTCATCGGGTTCTTGGATGAATCCGCCACGATGCCGGCGCCAAACAGGCCCGCGACCGCCTTGACGAAACCCGCGTACACCGCCCGCTTCTCCCACGCGACCGCCCGCGCCCATGGCAGGTGCTCGCGCGCCCAATCCCGCAGCGTTTCGGCCGGAGTGTTGCGTAGCGACCCGAACAGCAGCCGCTGCCGCAGGGTCGGCGGGATCGACAGGAGGCGGTGGCCGAACTTGAACCGGTCGAGCTCGAAGAGCGGGTGGCTGACGCGCTCCTCGATTTCCCTGTACGCGGGGCAGGCGTGGAGAGCGGCGCCGCAGGAGCATTGGGATTGCTCTGTGAAATTGGCGGGCCCGCAGATCTCGCCCGTCGACGCCATCAGCGGATGGGCGTTGATCAGGAACGCCAGCAACGTCGACCCCGAGTAGTTGTAGCCGGTTATATAGAGGAGCGTTACCGGCTTCTCGCCATGTCCGGCTTCGCGCATTCAGGCCCTTCCTGCTGCCGCACAATCTGCGGCGCCACAACCAGGAGCGTGGCGTCCGGCGCCTCACCCTTTGCCAAGGCGGCCACAACCCCGGCCAGCGCCCGTCCCAGCGCTTGGTAGTCGCGAACAAACGCCGCAGAGCAGCCGCGGCCCCGCGTTGCTTCCCCGCCCATGACGGGCGTGTCGCCCGCGAGCCGGAACAGTGTAGGGGCGAACCGCGACGTGTTCGGGTCGTCCGGCACGTACAGGACATCGCACCCGCCCGCCGCCTCGAGCGAGTCCATCGCCTTTTCAAAATCGGATTCGGTCCGGCACAGCCCATGAGGTACCGTGGCCCGCACCACCAACCGCCCGGCCTCTTTGCCAACAATCTCGATCCCCGCTGCAAGTTGCTCGTTGGGCGTATGCCGCGCCGTGTACAACATCCCCAGCCGTTTCAGCCCCGGCTTCAAATCCGCCGCCACCCGCCAGACCGATTCGGGGGCCGGCTCGGTCTTGATGTGGATTACGTTGGGCCCGGCAGGGGATTCCGGCGCAAACAGGACAACGTGCCTCGACCCCGGGCACAGTTCAACCGCCTCGTCAGCGACCGTCTGCCCAAACGAGACGATGATGGTCGAATCAGCCTGCGGCAACCCGCGCAGCGTATCTTGGAGTTCTTTCTCGTCGCCCATGACGCTGACTCGCCTGAGCTTTGGCCAAGCCGGGTCCGCCGCGCCTTCGTACGCCTGCAGGATCTTCCCGTGCGCCGACTGGGGAAGCCACTCGACCGCAACAACAGTCGGCGCGTCTGCCGCGCCAAATGCCGCGCCCGCAATCAGCAAGAACAGACTGACACCCAGACGTCCAACATGGGCTACGGCCATCGCCCACTGACTGCCGAATTGAGTCCCGGTAGGGACGGCTTGACAGTAGCCCAGGAGGACACTCCTGGGAATGGATTCGTCGGTTTTTCAAGGGACGTAGGGACGGTTGAAACGTGCGCTTTCAATCGTCCCTCCGGGACTCGCTGAGGGGGCGACCGAAACCCAGGACTGGCGTCCTGGGCTACTGTCATGTCGTCCCTCCGGGACTTTCCTGGGAAACGGTACAATTTTCTCACCCTATAACTCACCACAAGCCAATTATTTGGATGTATTCGTTCGAGAACTTCTTGTTGTTTTTTTGTAGAAGCTGGAGTTTAGGGCACTAATCTATCTGGAGCGGGTAAAGGAGATTGTTGACCGATTCGTTTTTCATGTCGTCGAAGGTTTTAT
>JAPLKX010000656.1 GCA_026387845.1 Candidatus Hydrogenedentota bacterium
GCGGCGTAGAGGTTTCCCAGGGCGTAGCTGGGGAAATAGCCCATGGCGGCATGCGACCAATGGACGTCCTGGAGGCATCCGCGGGCGTCGTCGGGCACATTGATTGACAGGTACCTTTTTACTTTGGCGTTCCAGGCTTCGGGTATCTCGGCGACGTTCATTTTGCCTTCGATAAGCGCGGCTTCGAGTTCGAACCGCAGGATGATATGGAGGTTGTAGGTGCACTCGTCGGCGTCGACGCGTATCAGCGAGGGCTCGACTCGGTTGACGACCCTGTACACCTGCTGGGCGGTCTGGTCGTTGAGGTGGCCGGGAAACTGCTGCTGAAGCAGCGGCGTGTAGTGAATCCAGAAGGGTAGGCTGCGCCCGATGATGTTTTCCCACCCGCGCGATTGGGATTCGTGCAGGCCGAGCGAGGGTGCGTTGGCCAGGGGCGTTCTCCGGTCCTTTTCAAGGAAGTTCTGCTCGTAGAGGGCATGGCCGAACTCGTGGATGGTGCTGGCGAGCGCCTTGAACGGGTTTCGGGGGTCGATTCGGGTGGTGATCCGGACATCGGCGATGTCGATGGTGGTGGTAAACGGGTGGGGCGACTTGTCCTGTCTCCCGGCTTCGAGGTTGAACCCGAGGTCTTTCAGGACAAGCATGGTGAAATCCCACTGGGCCTGTTCGTGCCAGTGCTGGTCGAGCCAGGCGTCGCAGGGTTGCCTGCCGGTGTCGGCGATTTCCTTGACGAGATTGCTTTGCCGTGCGCCGAGATCGTTGAAGATCTCGCGGAGTTGTTCGGCGGTCATGCCCCGCTCGAAATCCTCGAGGAGGGCGTTGTAGGGCGAGCCCTGGTACCCGAGGAGATCGGCTTTCTGCCGGAGCAGGTCGACCAGCCTTTCGAGGTGGGGGCGGAACACGGGCCAGTCGGACTGCGCCCGGGCCTTTACCCACGCCTGGAACGCCCGGCTCTGTTCCTTGGCCAGTTCCTGCACAAAAGGTTCCGGCAGCTTACACGCCCGGTTATAGTCGTAGAGGGTCTCGGCGACGAGTAGGGCGTCGTCGGGGTCGATTTCGCCGACTTTATCGTGGAGTTTGTTGAGGATATCGCCGAGCGCGGGGTTTGTAAACTCCCGGTGGGCAATGGCGGAGACGGTGGCAATCTGGCTTGCCCGTGCGTCGCCGCCCCGAGGGGGCATATGGGTTTCCTGGTCCCATTCGAGCAGGGCGAGTGCGGATCGAACGTCGGCAATCGCCGCGAGGATTTCGCGCAACTTCTCGATGTCAGTAGCCATTCAGTACTCCCGGTTCTGGGCGCCTCCGGGCGCCGGAGACGGCCCTCTATAGATGCCCGGCAGGCGGGCACCGCACCCTGTTGGGTTTTCACTTGATATTAACACGCGAATTAGGCATAATACGCCCAGTGGGAACAACACAACTGGAAACTAGCGAGGGAGAAAATCATGAAAGAGTTTTTTGTAGCAGATCTGGCCACCGCGATTGCTGATTTCTTCTTGAATGTTGCGAGCACAATCGCCAATTTCTTCATTGACCTGGTAAACGGCCTTTTCTAAGACAAAAACCGGTCAAAACCATTCCCCACGTGCCACCCACCGCGTAAGTTGTATCCCGCGGGCAAGGGTGGCTTTTTATATTTTGTTCGGATCAATGGAGGTAAGAGGACATGTTTACGTTGATCGAGTTGATCGAGGACGTCTTTCACTTCATCGTGGCGCTGCTGATCGACTTGTTCAGTTTTGAACTGGTGTTTGGCTGAAGGGGGTTGAGAGAAGCAACGACGGCAGGTCTTGTCGATCTGCCCTTCGCCCTTCGCATTAAGCACTGATTTTTAGAACCGGATTTCGAAGCCGACGCAGAGGTGGGGTTCGAGGGGGAGTTTTTGGATGATGTCGTATTTCTGTTTTACGAGCGGCCATTCGTCCGGCATACAGGCGCAATAGACGTACTCGACGCCGACCCGGTCCTCCATGAGCAGGCTGGAAATCTGGGGCGTAGGTTTGATTCTGAACCGGTAATGCCGGCCGATTTCTTTCATTTTGAGCCTGCGGTAAAACCGCTGGGCGGTCCTGTCCTGCGACCAGTATTCAAGCCGGTGGAAACCCTTGCCCGCGGCGTCTTCGGCGGCGGCGTCAACGAGCATTTTTCCGATACCGAGCCCTTTGCACTCGGGCAGCCGGCCCAGTTCGAGGACGTACCCGCCGCGCGAGTCTTTCAAGAAGCAGAGTTCGCCGGGCGTATTGTCATACTGGACATCCGTGAGGCCGACGATCCGGCTTTCACCATTTTCGTGAGCGACGGCGACCAGGCGCGTTGAGGTGTGGCCTTCGTATTCGGGCCGTTCCTGGATGGTGTAATTCCACGCGTGGGACAGGCTGAGGATAACGGCGTGGACGCGCATCCACTCGTCCCGGTCTTCGCTGCGGTAGTCCCTGATTTCAATGTTCACGGCGGGTCTCCCCGTTTTCGAGCAGGCCGGCGACTTCATCGAGTTTTCCCAAGGCGGTGGCGGCGTCTCGTAGGTTGTCTCGCGCCTCGGCGTAATCCGGCTTGAGCTTAAGCGCGGCTTTGAAATAGGAAAGGGCGGCATCGCGCATGTTCAAATGCCAGAGCACCGCGCCGACGTCGTTATGGTTTTGGGCATCGAGCGGGTACGCGCTGATGGCTTGCTCGTAGAGGTTGGCGGCGCCCACGAGGTCGCCGCGGCGCGCAGAACTCCGCGCGCGTCTCGCCAGCCGCCGCGATTTCATGGCCGCTTCCGAGTCGGGGCAGGCCTTGCGCCACTTGTCGAGGAACCTGCGCTCGTTGGCATCGAGCAGGTTGCGCCATTTTTCGTCAGTGACGCCCATGCCGGCGAACGTCCGGCTGCCGTAATGGAAGACAAACGTGTCGAGCGCGATGCAAACCCGGTACCCGGCGCAAATTGCCCGCATGCAGTAATCATCGTCTTCGTAGTTGCCAATCCCGAACGATTCGTCGAACAGGCCTATTTTCTCTCGGACTTCTTTGCGGATCATCATGCAAAATCCAACCAGCTTGGGCACATCCCGGACACGGCCCCGCTCGGTTTCGGCCAGTTGTTTGGAGTAGGCCTCGACGCCGTCCATCGAGTCGAAGGTGAGGTTGGGGATGCACTGTGCGCCCGCGGCGTAGTTGGTCATCGGCCCGATCAGGCCGATATCGGAGCCGGATTCGAGCCCCGCCGTCAGCCGGTCGAGCCAGCCCGTGGGCGTCAGGGTGTCGCTGTTGAGGAGGACGACGTGGCCCTCGGCGCGTTCGATGCCGAGGTTGACGCCGCCGGCAAACCCCTTGTTCTCTCCGGCGTGGACGATCGTGGCGCCGGCCACGGAATCGAAATACTGGCCGACGCCGTCCGTCGAGCCGTTGTCGACGAGGATCAGTTTGTAAGGCGGGGTGGTTGTTCGCTGGAGCATCTCGACGCATTGGCGGGAGAACTCGAGTTGGTTGAACGCCGGAATGATTATGGAGACCGGCTCACCGCCCATCGGGGTTCAGCCTGTCGCCGGCGTGCAGGATTTGCCAGGGGGCCGGCCACATCCAGGGCACGCGAGTCCGGCCAATCGCGGAAACGATCGTGCATGAGCCGTCGGCGAGGGCTACCTTTGGCCTCGGGTCGACGGCGAGCACCGTCCCGGGTTCGGGGTCGACGGGCTCTTTCTTGAAAATGCCGCGGATTAGATAGACCGTGTTTCCGCGCCACATGAACCACGGGGTAAAAAAGGGCCTGCCCGCCCGCATCAGCCGATTGTAGTCGTCGGCGGTCCGAGTCCAGTCGATTTTGTAATCGTCCCGGCTGAGCTTTTGGTCGTAGGTGGCTTTGGAGTCGTCCTGGGGAGTAGCGAGCACGCCTTTTTTCTGGATCTTGTCCATGACTTCGACGACGTGCTCGCCGGCGACGTCGCACCCCCTGCGGTATATGGAGAAGGCGGTGTCAGCGTCCTCGACGGGAAACGGGAACTGAGCCAGGATGTCGCCGGTGTCGATTCCCTCGTCAATCAGGTGGAACGTGAGCCCGGTTTCGGTCTCTTTCTGTAGGATAACGGCGGAGAACGGGTTGGGTCCTCTGTGCCTGGGGAGCAGGGAGGTGTGTGCGTTGACGCAGGCGACCCGCGGCAGGTCGAGTACGGGTTTCTTCAGGATGATGCCAAACCCGCCCACGAGGAGGATGTCGGGTTCGAGCCGTCGCAGGGGCTCGAGTTCGGCGTCGTTCATCTTGTTGATCCAGATGGTGGGCATGCCCTTGCGATAGGCGAGGCCGTTGAGCGTGCTTTCAAAGGCGAACGTGCTGGTGGCGAGCCGGACCATGGCCCGTTTCCAGCCGTGCACGGCGCGGCCGTTCTGGACCAGCGCAACGACCTGGTGCTGCGATTCGAGCAACGCCTTCATCATGTTGAATGCCAGGCTGCCGTTGCCGGCGATGGCGATGCGCATCGCCTAATCCTCCATGAATTCGCGGTACCACGCGAAGAACATCAGGAGGGACCAGAACTGGCGGCGCCGGTAAATGTTGTGCGTCCACCCCGACAGGATCTGCGAGACAAACGACCACCGGAACATCGCCGACTCCTCGATACGCTCGCGGGTGAGGATCTGGCGCGCCGCCTGCTCGATCACGCGCAGCGATGGGCCGCTCTGCGGCACCCGGAAACCCCGGCGCGCACGAAGCCGGATCCGGCCCGGCAACCGGCCTTTCATGGCCAGGCGGAGCAGCGGCTTGCTCTGCATTCCGTACTTGACCTTCGGTGGAAGCGCCACGGCGAACTGGACGAGATCGTCGTCGAGGTAGGGGAATTCGAGTTCGAGCCCGTGGGCTGACATCAGCCGGTCGCATTCGGTGAGGAGCAGGTCGGGCAAACCCAGGTGGAGGTCGAGCGCAAGGAGGTTTTCGACGGCGTTTTCATGGTTGAAGTGCGGCGCGATGACTTCGGCGACGGTGGGCCGGTCTTTGATGGCCTCGCGCATGGGGCCGGTGTAGATTTCGTGGCGCTCCGCCTTGTCGAACACGGAGGCCAGCGAGAGGTACGCCCGCACGTTGTCGCGTATCAGCGACAGATACCGGCCGCCACGCCGCACGAAGGCGTTGGGCGGCAGCGACGGCAGGATGGCCGTGAGCAGGTTGACCGGCACGAGGTTGCGGGTGGTTCGTGCCTGCTGGAGCATGCGGTACCGGGGGTAGCCGGCGAGGATTTCATCGGCGCCGTGTGCGCTGATGATGCCGGCGGGAGCCGGGGTTTGCGGCGCGCCGGAATCCATCGCGGCGACGGCCTGCTCGGCAATCATCCAGAGCGGCAGGACGCCCGCGTCGCCGATGGGCTCATCGAGGTGGTACGCGGCCTTTGCGAACATGGATTCGGACACGCGCGGGGCCTTCACGGTTTTCAGATCGATCTTCAGCAGCCGCGCCGATTCCTTGGCCCGCCATGCTTCATCCTGCCAGGCCGATTTCAACGTGACAAACACCGCGTCCGCACCTGGTAACTGCGCGTAGGATGTCTCGGATACGCGCTCGCGCGACCAGACGACCGCATGCCCCGGCGTGACCCGCCGCACATTTTCAATGATGGTGGAGGGCCCGGGGACACAGCGCAGGGCGAGATAATGATCTACACTGGCAAAGTTGATCTGCCGCTCGACATACCCCGAAGCCAGCAGCGCTTTGAGTTCGCTCGCAAACAGCAGCCGGCCGCCGTCCGCATAATAGTAAAGCGGCTTGATGCCGAGCCGGTCCCGGATCAGCCACCACTCGCCGCGCATGCGCACCACCGCCGCATAGGCGCCGTTGAGCCGGAGCGACGCGGGCTTTCTGGCTGCCAGGCACAGTGCGCGCAACCCGGCGGGGCCGAGGTCCTCGCCATTTTCAGAGCGGGGAAAGCCATCGATGAGGCAGGGTTCTTCGTCTAGCGGGTGCGACGCGGCGACGGTGAATCCCTGGCCGTCGACGACGTACGCGGCCTGGCCGCGGTGCGCCATGGCCGTCGCCATTTCGCGTACGGCTGCCGGGTCGCTTTTTCCAAGAATGCCGCAGATGCTGTTCACTTAAAACGCCTTTTTTGAGTCAATCAGGAGCGTCACCGGACCGTCGTTCAACACCTGCACGTCCATGTGAGCCCCGAACGAGCCCGTCGCCACATGCAAACCCGACACCGAAAGCCGCCGCACCACACTTTCGTACAAGGGTACGGCCTGTTCGGGCCGGGCAGCGGTTGTAAAAGAGGGCCGGCGGCCCTTGCGGCAGTCGCCGTGCAAGGTGAACTGTGAAATCACCAGCACCCCGCCCCCGATGTCCTGCACGGACAGGTTGAACTTGCTGGAGGTGTCCTGGAAACAGCGTAAACCCAAGAGTTTCTCCGCCATATAAGCAGCATCGGCCTCGGCGTCGCCCATCTCCACGCCCAAAAAGACAACCAGCCCCCGGCCTATTTGGCCGATTGTCTCGCCGTCAACCGCGACGGAAGCTTCCGCGGCTCGCTGAACCACTGCCCTCACGGTCTCTCCTCGGCCTGCACACATCACCTCACCCAAGTCTAACAGGGAACAGGGGGAGGATCAAAAGCGGGAGCCCGATGCTAAAGGCTATCCGAATTTGTGCACCGCATTTGAGTCAAGGCTGACGTCGCGCCGAGACGCGCTCGCGACGCTGCCTGGAAGTTTGGGGTTGATCGGATAAATCGTGTAGCCTTGCCCGCGAGGAATCCGACGGCCGGGTTGCGCGCTGAACAAATACAGCTTGTTCCGTGTTAGCAAGAGCGAGGAGGATGGCCATGGCATCCCTGCAATCCCAGTCAGGTACGCGTGAAGTTGTATTTCGCATTCAAGACGTGCGAAAAGAGTACCCGATGGGCGAAGTGGTGGTGACGGCGCTGCGTGACGCCACCCTCGATATCTACGCGGGCGAATTCGCCGTTATCCTCGGCCCGAGCGGCTCGGGCAAGAGCACTTTGCTCAACATCATCGGCGGGATCGACACACCCACCAGCGGCCGCGTCCTGTTCCGCGGGGAAGACCTTTCGGCTTACAGCGACGCCCAACTGACACAGTACCGGCGCAGGCACATCGGGTTCGTGTTCCAGTTCTACAACCTCATGCCGAACCTGACCGCGCTTGAGAACGTCGAGATGGCCACCGAAATCTCGGCCAGCCCGCTCGACCCCCTCGAAACCCTCCGCCTCGTTGATCTTCTCCCGCGCCGGGACCATTTCCCCTCGCAACTGTCCGGGGGCGAGCAGCAGCGCGTCGCCATTGCGCGGGCCGTCGCCAAACGGCCGGACATCCTGCTGTGCGACGAGCCC
>JAPLKX010000126.1 GCA_026387845.1 Candidatus Hydrogenedentota bacterium
AGGTCACGCTGACGGTCCAGTTCATCGTCCCGGCACCGGTGTTCGACACGCTGAACGACGTGCTGCCGGAAGACGATGTCACGTCCCGCTGCGAGGGTGTTACGGACAGGACGGGTTGGGCCGTTGTCCCCGCCTGCACGATGTTGAGCGTTATAGGACTCCCCGTGGCGCCTGAGGCAGTAACCTGGACAGTCCCCGTGCGCGAACTCGTGGTCGCGTTGGCATCATAGCCGACGTTGATGTTTCCCCCGTTTGTGCCGCTCGATCCCGACGTGATCCACAGCCAACTGCCGCCCGAGGTCACGCTGGCGGTCCAGTTCATGGTCCCGGTGCCCGCGTTCCAGACGCTGAACGACGTGCTCCCGGAAGACGATGCCACGTCCCGTTGCGAGGGCGCCGCCGAAAGTACTGGCTGGGGCGGTGTCGGCTGCGGTGACGTTGGACAACCCACAAGCAGTAGAGCAATTGCGGTGATTGCAGTAAACGATGCAGTTCGCACTTCCCTGAATGTAGCCATTGCGGTGTCCTCCGCTGGTTGTTTCCCCACGCATCCCTGCGTAGTGCAGGGCTGCTACGCAGAAGAACTATATGCAACTATGTGAGGAAAGTCAAACCTGTAAGCGGATACCTATTTGCGGATGTCGAGCCGCCAGTGTTTAACTCGCACTTCCCGGGTTGGGGTTGAACTCACAAATCTGAGGGTGCCGTAGGTTAACCGCAGGGGAGCTTACCGGTGGCAATACGGTTCTGTAGGCGATTGAGGACGGTAATCTCCAAGCCGGCGGCTGCGAGTCTCTCTCCGGGGCGATATACTTCCGAACTGCCGTCATAGAGTATAGGGGCCGACTGCGGTTTGGATTGAAAAAACGGTGTGATCATGGTAAGGTAAATAGTCCACTGCGGAGAGGTGACCGAGTGGCTGAAGGTGGCGCCCTGCTAAGGCGTTGTGCGGGAAACCGTACCCCGGGTTCAAATCCCGGCCTCTCCGCCATATTTTTCCCTGCCCCAATTCCTCGTTCTATTCCCTTGGCGGTTTCTTTTTGTCGCAAACTGAAGCGGGAATCCTTATACTGCGTGCGCGCGGCAAAGGTGTGGGCAGGAGGAGCCGGTCTTGTCGCTCCGTTGGAAATTAGTGGCGATTTTGTCGGTTTGTGCAGCCCTGTATACGGTGCTGATTTCGCTTATCCTATTCCTGGTCGTCCTGCCAAGTTTCTCGCAGCTTGAACTTAACGAAGGGCGGGAAGATCTGAACCGCCTGACCGAGCAGGTGGAGCGGGAGGTGGAGTCGGTTGACACGCTGTGCCGGGACTGGTCCGCGTGGGATGACATGTACCGGTTCGTGGTTCAGCCGGACTCGGCCCGAATGGCCGCGTATGAAGAGTTGAACCTCAATTTGTTGTGGTACAGGCAAAACCGCCTCAACCTGCTCTACGTTGTCAACCTCGAGGGACGGGTGGTGTGGGGCAGAACCTATCAAGACCCCACCGTGAGAAAAGCTTCGCCAGTCGCGGTGGCGGAGTTTCCCGCGGAACCGTGGCCTCCCTCGAATTCCCTTTTGTGCCATCCGCCGGCCTGGTCGCCGCTTTTGGGTGTGTTGCCGACGTCCATCGGCCTGATGATGATTTCCTGCCGGCCGATTACGGACAGCCGGATGCAGGCGGCGCCCGAGGGCACGCTGGTGATGGGCCGGCTGCTGGATGATAAAATGACGGCGGGGATCTGCACGTTGGCGCAGGTCCGGGGTGGTCTTATATCGGCGGCGGGCGGCCTGTCGGCGATCGAGGGTGAGGCGCTTGTGGCGGCGGGCGCGGGCGGGGATCCCGTGGTGGTGCAAGAGGATCCGGAGGTCCTTCGGCTGTACCGGGCCATCAATGGGGTGCTGGGAACGCCGGCGCTTGTTGTTCGGGCGGATATAGCCAGGGACATTACGGGGCGGGGAAACGCGGCGGTGCTGTTTGCGGTGGTGTCGACGCTGATGTCCGCCGTGCTCGTGTTCGCGGTGGTGCTGGTGCTGTTG
>JAPLKX010000710.1 GCA_026387845.1 Candidatus Hydrogenedentota bacterium
ACCCCTCTTTCACCCCGGACGTTATCGGCGCTTATGTTCTCCAGTTGATCGTCAGAGACGATGAAGCCGGCAGCGCCCCCGATTTCGTCACCGTTACGGCAACAAGCCCCCCGAATGTCCCGCCCGTGGCCGTCGCCGGCGACGATCAGTCCGCAGCCCTCGGTGTCGCCGTAACACTCGATGGAGGCGACAGCTACGACCCGGATGATGGGCCGGTTGCCTTGACCTTTGAATGGTCCTTCGAGTCCGTCCCCGCCGGCAGCGATCTGAACGACGACAACATCACCGGCGCAAATGCCGAGATGGCATCCTTTACGCCCGACGCGTTCGGCGAGTACGTCGTCAGTCTGGTCGTATACGACGGCGAGGATTTCAGTTTACCCGACCTCGTCACCATCACCGCCGAAAACACCCCTCCCAACGCCGACGCCGGCCCGGACCAGTCCGTCATGGTGGGTGAGCAGGCCTGCCTGGACGGCGCGGCCAGCAACGACCCCGATGACGCTCCCACGCCGTTGACATACGCATGGACTTTCGGTTCGGTCCCCGCAGGCAGCGCGTTGACCAACGCCGATCTCCTTGACGCCGATACCGCCACCCCCTGCTTCCTGCCGGACGTCGAAGGGAGTTACCTCCTTGAACTCGCCGTGTCCGACGGCCTCGCCTCTGACACCGACGAGGTCCAGGTCGTAGCCAACCCGGCGGTCGAAATGCGCAACGTAAATGATCTCGTAAAGGTCCAATTCGACCATCACAAGCACGACCTCGACCGCGAGACCCGGATGGTTACGAGCACCGCCGACATGACTATCAAAAACACCTCGCAGACAGTTATCGCCGTCCCGATGCGCGCCGTGTTCATCATCGACAACCCCGACGTCACCATGCCCGACGCCAACGGAACCGAAGCCGGCAACTACTTCTATGACATCGGCCTCACCGCCGGCATCGAGCTGCTTGCCCCGGGAGAGTCGGTCGAATTCGAGATCAAGTTTGTCTACCACCACAGGGTTCGGTTCGATTTCACCGTAGACGTATGGGGCATGGCCCCCGTAGCCAACTGATGGAGGAAAACCGGTGAAGCCGCGGCGCAACCCGCTGCAGCTTCTCAACAAGTAGGATTGATAACGATGAAGACTCTTAGTGCATCGCTCGGCCTGCTGGCCGCGCTCGTTTTCGCCGCCGGCTGCAATAACCCCCCAAAAGAACAACTGCCTATCCAAAACGGAGGTTTTGACACCAATCTCAACGGGTGGACAACCGACGGCGATGTCGAGGTCGTTGACGGGGCCGCAAAACTCGCCGATTCCAACGACGACTACAGCTTGTTGTTCCAGACCGTCAGTGTAAACACCGGCCGCTACATTCTGGATTTCGAGTTCGCCAACCATATGTCGCCGTTCCTGTCCGATCCCGGTTCCGGGTTTGGATTCCAGGATATCTGTTTTGCCTCACTCTACTTTCTGGACGATCTCAACGGCTTTGACCTCAACCTCGCCGGCTCCCAGAACTTCATCAGCCTGTTCAACTTGGATTTCGAGGCCCCATACGACGTCACCGGAACCATTACAAAAAGCGCTCGCAGGGTCGGTTGGTGGCATTTCACACTCCCGTTCCAAAACAACTGGAAGTACGCCGTGCCCGTCTTCGAAATACTCGATTTGAACGGCATTGCAAACGACAGTTCTATTCTCGTGGATGACGTGGTTATCACCCCGGCCCGTTGATTGCGGCCGCGGTTTTGCATTCCAGGCAGGACGGCGGCGATGGGGGCGAACTGACTAGATATGTAGTTTGGCGATTCACAAACCATGCGAAAACACAAATGTCGTCATACAAGCGAGGGAGGCAGGCCATGAACCGGGTGAAATGTGCGTTCCTGTTGGCAGCGATCGCGGCGGTGTTGGCGCCCGCAACCGCTTCAGCTCAACTGTCCGCTGCGGACATACAAGCCCTGCAAAATCAGGCACTCACCGAAAACTGGAACTTTACCGTCGGCGAGAACCCCGCCACAAAGCGCCCCATCAGCCAATTGTGCGGGTTCATCCCCTCGCCCGGACTCCGCGCTCGAGGCCCCGTCGCCGACATCAAACCCAAGGCGCTCCTTCCTACTGCGTTTGACTGGCGCCCGCTCGGCGGATGCACCTCCGTCAAAGACCAGGGCGGCTGCGGTAGTTGCTGGGCTTTCAGCACCGTCGGCGCATTCGAGTGCAACATCCTCATCAAAGACC
>JAPLKX010000325.1 GCA_026387845.1 Candidatus Hydrogenedentota bacterium
CCGTGAGACCGAGCCCGAGATCCGTATTCCCGAGCGTGAATATCGGTACGAGCCGCCTTATACTATCGAGCCAGCGGCCGGCGGATTCCGCGTCAAAGGGAGGTCCGTCGAGCAGGCGGCCTGCATGACCGATTTTGACAACGAGGAGGCCGTGCGACACCTGCACAACCGGCTCCAGCGGGTCGGCCTGTTTCGCGCACTGCAAAAACTCGGCGCGAAGGAAGGACAGACCATTTACATTGGGGACACCGAGCTTGAATACCATCGGGACTGACGTAAAGACCCTCGTGGTGAAAATCGGCACTACCCTGCTCAGCGGCGAGCGGCCGTTCGACGGTGTCCTCCTCGAGCATATTGTGAAGGACCTCGCCCAACTCAAGCGCGAGCGCGACATCAACATCCTGATCGTGTCGTCCGGCGCGATTGGGTGCGGGATGAATGCCCTCGGGCTGACTACCCGGCCAAAGGCACTACCCCTCAAGCAGGCCGCAGCCGCCGTCGGCCAGGCCACCCTCATGCACTACTACGAGACCCTGTTCCGCCACTACGGCGAGGAGCTAAAGGCGGCCCAGGTGTTGTTGACCGCCGCTGACCTCGACAACCGCCAGTCCTACCTCAATGTCCGAAACACCATACACGCCCTGTTCGAGTTGAAAAAAGTCATTCCCATACTCAACGAGAACGATTCCATCGCAACCGAAGAGATCAAGTTCGGCGACAACGACACCCTCGCCGCAAAAATCTCCGCAAAAATCGACGCCGACCTCCTGATCATCTTGAGCGACGTCGACGGGTTGTTTGACTCGAACCCCGCCAAAAACCCCAACGCCCGCCTCATCGAGCGCGTCGACAAACTCACCGACGAGATCGATTCACTCGCCGGCGACACAACCGTCGAGACGTCCATCGGCGGCATGAAAACAAAACTGGCCGCGGTCAGGATCGCCTGCGCGGCCGGCCTGCCTGTCGTGATCGCCAATGGGCGCCGGCCCAATATCCTCCGGGACATCCTCTCGGGGAAAGGGCGCGGGACTATGTTTTGTGCGCACGAAGCCGCGCTGTGCCACCGCAAGCGGTGGATCGCGTTTGGACGAAAGACGACCGGCGTGCTGAAAGTGGACGAAGGCGCGCAAAAGGCCCTGTTGGCCCACGGGAAGAGCCTGTTGCCGGCGGGTGTCGTGAGCATCGAAGGCGAGTTTGGCGTAGGCGCCGCGGTGCGCGTCGTGGATTCGGCGGGCCGGGAGATCGCGCGCGGGCTCGTCAATTACAGCAGCGCCGACATCGCTCGCATCAAGGGCGTGAAATCAAAACAGATTCAAGCCATACTGGGGCGGAACGATTTTGATGAGGTCATCCACAGGAACAACCTGGTGGTCTTGTGAGAGGAGCACAGATGGGCCTGCACGAGGACATGATCGAGGTCGGTAAACTGGCGCGCGCTGCCGCCAACGCCCTCAGGCCCGCCACCCGCGACATCAAAGACAGGGCGTTGCTCGAGATTGCTCGGCGCCTCCGCGGATCCCACGAGCGCCTGATCGACGAGAACCGGAAAGACCTGGCCGCAGCCCGCGAGAAAAACCTTGCCCCGGCCATGCTCGACCGACTCGAACTCACCGCAAAACGTATCGACGCCATGGCCGAAGGGCTCGAGGTCGTCGCGGCGCTTCCCGACCCCGTCGGCGAGATTGTCGGGCAGACCGTGCGGCCCAACGGGCTGCGGATCGCCCAAATCCGGCAGCCCATCGGGGTGGTCGGAATCATTTACGAGAGCCGCCCTAACGTAACAGCGGACGCCGCCGCCCTGTGCCTCAAATCGGGCAATGCCTGCATTCTGCGCGGCGGTTCCGAGGCCATTCATTCCAACGTGGCGATCGCGCAAATCTTCATCGAGGGCGCGTCTGCCGCGGGCGCGCCGCCCAACGCACTGCAGATTATCCCCACCACCGACCGCGCCGCGGTGGGCGAGTTGCTGAAACTGGACAAGTACATCGACGTTATCATTCCGCGCGGCGGCAAGAGTCTCATCTCGCGCATCCTCGACGAGTCCCGCATACCCGTGGTCGCCCACTTGGATGGAGTCTGCCATACCTATGTCCACCAGGATGCGGACCCCGCGATGGCGGAGCGGATCTGCCTGAACGCAAAACTCCAGCGGCCCGGCGTATGCAACGCCATGGAGACCCTCCTCGTGCATCAGGCGATAGCCGGCAGTTTTCTGCCGCGGATCGCAAAGGCCCTGCGCGACGGCGGCTGCGAATTGCGCGGATGCCCAAAAACACGCGACATCATCCAATGTATCGAGGCCACCGAAGAAGACTGGGCGACCGAGTATCTGGACAAGATCCTCTCGATTCGTGTCGTGGATTCGCTCGAGCAGGCAATCGACCATATTAATACCTATGGATCGCACCATTCCGACGCCATCGTGACGGAAAGCTATTCGGCAGCCGAAAAGTTCTTGGACGAGGTGGACAGCGCCACCGTTTACGTGAATGCCTCAACGCGATTCACGGACGGGTTCGAGTTTGGGCTTGGCGCCGAGATCGGCATCAGCACTAACAAGCTGCATTGCCGCGGCCCTATGGCGTTGAAAGAACTGACCACCCTGAAGTACGTCATTCGTGGATCGGGCCAGATCCGTGAATAAGACCCCGCGGATTGGCATTTTCGGCGGGACGTTCGACCCCGTGCATAACGCCCACTTGAGAATAGCCCGCGCCGCACTCGATGCCGGCAAGCTCGACCTCGTTTATTTCGTGGTCGCCGCGCGCCCGCCGCACAAACAGACCGTTACGCACGCATCTCCCGAGGATCGCCTCGCCATGGTGCGCGCCGCCGTCGAGGGCGACCCCCGGCTCCATGCGTCCGATGTCGAGCTTGTCCGAGAAGGGTATTCTTACACGGTCGACACCATTCAGGAGTTCCAGCGCCGCCACCCGGGCGCCGAACTCTTCCTCATCATCGGGTACGACTCCCTGCTGGACCTGCCCAGGTGGCGGCGGCCCGACCACATCGTCGAGTGCTGCCGCCTCCTCGTCGCGCCGCGGCCAAGGATGAACGAACCGCCCGCACCCGAGTTCGAAGGCGCTTACCAGATCCTGCCGTTCCAGGAGACCGACCTGTCGTCGACCGAGATCCGGCGTCGAGTCGCCGCGGGCGAACCCATCGAGGGGCTTGTCCCGCCGGCGGTCGAGCGGATCATTCGCGAAAAGGGAATTTACCAGGATGCCAATCGTCGACAGCCCCCGCGCTAAGGAATTTGTCCGCCTTCTCCGGCAGCGGCTTTCCGAGCAGACGGTCAGCCACAGCATTTTTGCCGCGGCCCTCATGGCCTCGTTTGCAGACGAAGCCGGCATCACAAACGACCAGGCCGTCACCGCCGGCCTCTTGCACGACCTCTACAAGGACGCGGATGACGCCTCCGCGCTGGCCACCGCCGAAAAGTGGGGTATCGTTCTAACCGAAACGCAGCGGAGTAACCCGGGGCTGCTTCACGGCGCGCTCGCTGCCGAGGAGTGCCGACGAGACCTCGGCATCACCGATCCCGCCGTGCTCGAGGCCATCGAGTGGCACACCACCGGCAAGCCGGGGTTGGGGCCGGTCGGGCTGGCCCTTTACCTGGCGGATTTCGCCGAACCGTCCCGGCGGCACCCCGCGGCGGCGGAGGCACGCGAGATCCTGCGGCAGGAAGGATATCGGAAGGCGCTCCTTTACGCTTCCGGGAAGAAGCTGGAACACGTCAATTCCAAGCGCGACATCGACCCCACCACGCTGGAATTCCACCGGTGGCTCATCGAGTTTCTGGGATCAAATGACTAACGGCGACCCGTTCGGAGAAATTGCACGCTATTACGACAAGATCATGGACTTCGTCAATTATGACCGCTGGTTCATGATCGCTACTTCACTCGCCGAGTTGCTGCCCACCGATTTCATCCATCTCGATGCGGCCTGCGGCACCGGTACGCTCCTGCGGAAAGTCCGCCGCATTGGATGGAAAAGCGTGGGCATCGACCTGTCCTCCGGAATG
Organism: Candidatus Hydrogenedentota bacterium; assembly: GCA_026387845.1. GTDB lineage: Bacteria > Hydrogenedentota > Hydrogenedentia > Hydrogenedentales > SLHB01 > JAPLKX01. The sequence goes on from JAPLKX010000325.1 coordinate 4,031, forward strand.
ATCCGCGCAGGGCGATCCCGGGGCGCAGTCGCCCCCGCCGCCGTCGCCGACCTGCGCGCCCTGCCATTCCACTCGAGCGTCGATTACGTGACCTGCCTGTTCGACAGCCTCAATTTCATCCTCGAAGATGGCGGCCTCGATCTGGCGTTCAGGAGCCTCGCGGGAGCGTTGAAACCCGGCGGGCTCATCTACTTTGACATCGTCACGGAACGCATGATTACCGAGCATTTCGATGGCCAGGAGTGGACGGAGAACAACGGCCAGTTCACAACCACCTGGCGCAGCAAGTACAGCCGAAAAAGCCACCTGGCCGAGACCGAGATCCGAGTCACAAAAGGCGCGGGCGGCATGTTCCGCGAGCGCGTATACGCCCCCGAAGAGATCGAGGCCGCGGTCCAAGGCGCCGGCTTGACCATCTTGGACACACTCGACGCCCACACCTGGGAAACGCCTTCAAGAAAAAGCATCCGCCTCGATTTCGTCGCGGCCCAACACCCTGCCCAGGGAATCATCAAACAGTTCAAGGCCATTCGAAACAGCATCCGCGCAAAGCTCTGATGGCTGCCTCTCCACAATTCGCGGCAGAAGCTCAAGGTGCGGCAGTTTTCGCGATCTCCTCAAACTGCGGCGTTTGACGTTCGGTAAAGTCTTCCGGGCCTTTGTGTATGAGCATCAGCGCCGCAAGGTTTTCCTTTACGGCGAACTGGTAGCCCTCTTCGGGGCCGAGAACCATGATGGCCGTGCAGAACCCGTCGGCCAGCGTGCAACTGGGGTTCACGACCGTAACGGACGCCAGCTTGTGTTCGATGGGCTTCCCCGTGTGGGGATCGATAGTATGCGAGATCCGCACCCCGCCCGTTTCACGGTACTTGCGATAGTCGCCGGACGTCGAGACCGACGTGTTCGAGATCGGCAGGACCAACTGGATCTCACGCACGCCCGCCACCGGCCGCTCCACCCCGATCTGCCACGGGACGCCGCGCGCGTTGTGCCCGTGCGCTTTGACCTCGCCGCCGATCTCGATCATGTAATTCTCGAATTGCAGCGCGTCGAGCGCCAGCGCAAGTTTGTCCACCGTGTACCCTTGGGCGATCCCGTTGAGGTCCACGGTGATTTCGGGCCGCGTTTTGCGCAGCGTGTTTTGGGCGCGATCAATTTCCAGACCGCGATACCCGACCAGATCCCGAAGCCGCGCCAGTTCGTCGGGCGGCGGCGGCTCGGGCAGGCCGTCCGGCCCGAATCCCCACGCGCGCACCAGCGGCGCTACCGTCACGTCGAACGCCCCGCCCGACATGTCGCTCACCCGCCGCGCTGCTTCCAGCACCTCGACAAGTTCCGGGGCGACCGGGAACGGGTCGGTGGACAGCGATTTATTGAAAAGCGAGATCTGGGAGTCCGGCCGATAGGTGGACATGAGCCTGTCGATCAGATCGAGCGTGGTGAGGATGGCGTCGTCCGCCTTTTGAGCATCGTCGGAAGTGATCTGCGGTGCAACAACGCGGACCGTGTACGTGGTCCCCTGGGTCTCGCCCGTGAAGACCCGCTCCTGAAACGCCGGTTCGCGCGAGCACGCCGCCAGAAGGAGGAAACCGGCTACAGCAATTCGCACGCGAGGAGCCATCATAGCCTCGAGAAAGGGAAAACGGCGTGTTAAAAGAAAAAGCGGCAGCAAGCCGCGCTAAGAACGGCCGCACTCCATACAGTTTACAGCCCGAAGTCGTCGAACATGATGTTTTCGGGCTCCACGCCGAGGTCGCTAAGCATCCCCGTGACCGCCGTATTCATCATCGGAGGCCCGCAGAGGTAGTATTCAATGTCTTCGGGCGCGGCGTGGTTGTTCAGATAGTTGTCCAGCACCACCTGGTGGATGAACCCGACGTGGCCGCTCCACTTGTCTTCCGGGAGCGGTTCTGAGAGCGCGAGGTGCCATTTAAAGTTCGGGAACTTCACCTGGATCTTGTCAAAGTCTTCAATGTAGAAGGCTTCCTGGTAACTCCGCGCTCCGTACCAGAACGACACTTTCCGCTTTGTGTTGAGCCGGTAAAACTGATCGAAAATGTGTGAACGCATCGGCGCCATCCCTGCCCCGCCGCCTATGAACACCATCTCGCTGCCCGTCTCTTTGGCGAAAAACTCGCCGAACGGCCCAAGAATGGTGACTTTGTCTCCCGGCTTGAGACTGTAGATGTACGACGACATGATTCCGGGTGGCGCATCGGGCAGATGCGGCGGCGGCAGCGCAATTCGAATGTTGAGCATGACGATGCCGTTTTCCACCGGATAGTTGGCCATCGAATACGCCCGCTGGATCGGCTCCGCGCACACCGATTTGTGCCGCCACAGGTTAAATTTGTCCCAGTCCCCGCGGTATTGCTGCTCGATCTCGAAGTCCTTGTATAAAATCTCATGCGGCGGGCACTCGATCTGGATATATCCGCCCGCCTTGAAATCCAGGGCTTCGGCGTCCGGTAGTTCGAGCACAAGTTCCCGGATGAACGTGGCAACCGATCGGTTCGATTTCACCGTGCATTCCCAACGCTTCACCGTAAAAACTTCCGCCGGAACCTGGATCTTGAGGTCCTGCTTCACCTTGACCTGGCACGACAGACGCACGTGGTCTCTGGCTTCACCGCGCGTCACCAGCGATTTTTCCGTCAGCAAAAGCACCCC
>JAPLKX010000545.1 GCA_026387845.1 Candidatus Hydrogenedentota bacterium
GCGTCGTGCAGCGTCACCAGCCCTTCCGTACCGCCGTACTCATCCACCACGATCGCCAGGTGCGACCGTTGCCGCTGAACATTCTTTATGAAATCCTGCACGCTCATCGTCTCGGGGACAAAATGGGCCGGCCTCACCAGCGTTTTTATCTGGCGGTCGAGGTCTTCGCGCATCACGCTCGGCAGCAGGTCTTTGGCAACCAGGATGCCCGTGATATGGTCCAGGTCTTCCCGGTACACCGGCATCCGCGAATATTCATTCTCGCGGAATAGCGCCAGCGCTTCCTCGACCGTTGCGTCTTCCGGCACCGCCACAATGTCCAGCCGCGGCACAACAATCTCCCGCAACTGGACGTCGTGAAACTCCAGGATCCGCCGGATCATCTCGCGCCCCTCTTCCTCAGTCGATCCCTTGGCCTCGCCGTTGCCCAGCATCGATTTCAACTCGTCGTCCGTGATGTACGGCGCCGCCCGAAGCTCGTGGAAGTGCGTCACCCGGAACAGGACGTCCGTCAAACGAAGCAGGCCCTTCCGCAGCGGCGCCAGCAGCCAGTCCGCCGCCAACAGCGGGTACACCGCTACACGGGCCCACGACGCCTGCGCACGCACCGCAAACACTTTCGGCGTGATTTCCCCGAAGAAAAGCAGCGCACCCGTTGTCAGCGCCACCGCGGCTAAATAGGCCGCGGGGGCCGGTACCTCCAGCGAGAATTCAAACACGTCCTTGATGCGCGTGCCCAGCATCACGCCAATCAGCGTGTTCACCAGCATGTTGCCCACCAGGATCGTCGTCAGCAGCCGCCCCGGATCGTCCAGCATCCCCACCACCAGCCGCGAACTCAGCTTCTTGTCCTCCCGCATCGCGCGCAACTGCGGTTTCTGGATCGCCAGAAACGCGGTCTCACAGGAGGAAAAAAACGCCGAAAAGGTCAGAAGGGCCGCCACCACCGCAATCACAGCCGGCGTCAAATATTCATGCCACGACCGCGGCAGCCCAGTTTCCCCGGCCGCGCCAAGCGGCGCAGCCACCGCGTAAACCGCGCATCCCAGCGTCACCAGAACCAGGAGCAGCCGGGTGTGGCGGTTGCGCCCCGATACGCAGAACTCGCCCCTGCCCCTTCGCTTGTTGTTGCCCGCTCCAGATCGCATCAGCGGGTCGGCGTCCTCGTCCACTAGTAAGGACATCTCCCTATTTGGCGCGCACGCGCGGCGCCCCGCATACCGGCCACGCGGACCCCGCGTCAACCTCGAGGTATTCGGCCTGTTTGGCCCGCATCACGCTGCGCTCGCCCGCCGTCCCGTGCGTATAGCCGAGCAAGTGAAGCAGCCCGTGGCAAAATAGCAGCCGGACCTCGTCCCGCATCGCCTGCCGGTCGCCCGGGTACCGCCGCTCCACCGTCTCCAAAGATATTACAATATCGCCCAGCACCAGTTCTTTCTTTCCCGCCGCCGCACCGACCTCCGCCAACTGGCCAAACGACAACACGTCCGTAGGTTCATTCTTCCCGCGGTAAGCCCGATTCAGGTCATGGATCGCCGCGTCATCGCAAAACAGCACGCTCAACTCCGCGTTCTGCCTGACGCCTTCACCCCCGCACACCCTCCGGGCAAGACGTTTCAACACGTCAGAACGATACAGGCCCTTCCGGCACGACTCGTTTCGCAACAGCACCGTCAGCTCCATCACGCGCCGCCCCCGCTCATCGGCACCACATTGACCGTCGGCTGATCCGGTTTCCGCTCCGGATACGAGATGCGCGTGTGCAGCGCCGTCACCATCCGCCGCGTGATCGCGTCTTTGATCGTGTCGAGGTCTTTCAACGTCAGGTCGCACTCGTCGAATTGCCGGTCCGCCGACCGGCTCGTGATGATCTTGTCGATGAAATCGCGCACCCGGTCTTCGTTCAGGTTTTTGATCGATCGCACGCCGGATTCCACCGCGTCGCAAATCATCAGGATGGCCGTTTCACGGCTCTGCGGTTTGGGGCCGGGATACCGAAAATCATCGAGCCGCACATCGTCGTGTTTTTTCTGCTCGATCGCCTGCTGATAAAAAAAGCTGATCAGATTCGTGCCGTGATGCTCGCGGATCCCGTCGACAATCGGGTTCGGCAAATGATACTCCCGCGCCAGATCCACACCGCACCCCACATGCGATGCGATCGCCCGCGCACTCAGCCGCGGCGGCAACTGGTCATGAATGTTGCGGCCCGTCTGGTTCTCGCTGAAGTATTCCGGCCGCCGGATCTTGCCAATGTCATGGTAATATGCGCATACGCGCGCCAGAAGACCGTTCGCACCCACCGATTCCGCCGCCGCTTCCGCCAATTGCCCCAGCATCAGGCTGTGCGCGTACGTAGCCGGCATCTCGATCGCCATCCGGCCCAGCACCTCGTTGTTCAGGTCCGAATACTCCAGCAACTGGATGTCCGTGGTTATCTTGAACAGGCGCTCGAGCGGAGACAGCACACCCGGTATCAAAAACATGCAAATAGACCCGTTCAGCAGCACCAGCAGCAACCGGCGCAGCGCCAGTTCGCTCGTCAGCGAATCCGTCGCCAGCGTCACCGCAAGCATCGCCACCAGGCCCACCACCGTCGCTTTCAACGCGGCCCGCGTTATGTCGCCGCGACGCCGAACCCGGTACATCCCCAGGATGCCCGCCACCGACATCGCGCTGGTCACAAACAGAAGCCGCCACCCATAACCAAACTGTACCGAAACCAGCACCGCCGCCATCAGACCAACCATCACCGCAAAACGCGCGTTCACCAAAATCGCCACCAGCACGCCAACCGCCGCCACCGGAAGTACAAATCCCGTCGGCTCAAAATACGACACCACCCGGCCCGCTACCAGCACGCTTCCCATCAGCAAAAACGCCAGGTAAACGTTCCGCCGGATCTCCTCGCGCTTCGGCGTCAGCAACGACGCCACTCGCAACAGGTAAAATACTATCAGCGTCACCAGGATCACGTGCGCAAAAAACGCCGACAGTTGGCGCCAGCCCGGCTCACGCTGCTCCTCCATCTTCGCCCGGTACGTCATCACGTCCGACCACGACTGCGCCGTCCACCTCTCCCCGCTCCGCTGCAAAACCTCGCCCAACTGTTTCTGGATCAGAACCGGCGCTACCGCCAGCCGCGCCTGTTCCTGGGCGCCCACCGTCGACACCTCGTCGTACGACAGCGTGTCCGTCAGATAAGGCCGAGCCAGCGCAAACGCCGCCGTCTGCAGCTTCGCCCAGTCCACCGGGATGTCCGGGTTGGTCGCCGCCACCATCCGCGCCGCCTCGATGATCCGTTCGTTGAGCAGGTCCTCGGCGCCCTCGGTGGTGGGCACCTCCGACATCGGCTTCTCCTCGCTCGCCGTCTGATCCCCCACCGGATTCGCCCGCACGATCGCAATACGGCGCCGCGCGTTCTCCACCGCCGTCTCCGGCCGCACCACTCCGTACGTCAAAACATATTCCAACCCCTCCCGCGATATACGGCCCAAGTCGTTCGCAAACGCAAACTTCAACGGAGACAACTCCGGTTCCGCCAGGTCCGTCACCGAATTGTTCTTAATGACCCGCCGGGGTATCGAGTCCGGCGACGGCGTCAGCCAAACCGCCAGAATCGACGCGTCCGGCATCGACTTGAACGCCGGGTCTTCTTTCAGCTTACCCGCGTAATCCTCCACCACCTTCGCCACAATAGCCTCGTCGGATTCGGCCGCCGGACCTTTACGCAAGGCGCCCGCCACCAGTTCGGCCACCTCGTCCCGCCGCCCCGCAAGCAGTTGCACCTGTTCGTTCAGCAGTTGCAACTGCGCCCGAACACGCTCCCGGTCAACACGGTACGTATCCGGCACTTTCGCCGCCGCTTCGTCCCGCTTGGCTTTCGTGGCCTGCAGGTCTTCCGTCTCGAACGTGATCTCCGCACGCACCTCTTCCCGCGCCACCGATTGCAGGTTCGCCCGCGGCGTATCCGCCAGGCCGCTCCCGCCCAGCCCCAGCCGCGAAAAATCCGGCGGCCGCGTGATCGCCGCCGCAAAAACCAACACCACCAGCGCCAGCGCCAGCCAGTCGCTCCGCGTGTTGAACACGGGCGGCGTCTGCGATTCCGCGTGAGGTTTGGACAGGATCGTCCCGGGCCGGCCGTTCTTGCGGCCAGGTTTTGAGAAAATCATTCCGTATCACCTGCTTTCCGTCGGGCAGCTTCGGACCGCACAGCCGGCTCGGCATGCCTCGCCTCCTCCACGGCAAGCGATTCCGACTCATACGCATCCACGATACGCTGCACCAGCGGATGCCGCACCACGTCCACCTTCGACAGATACACCACCGCGATCCCCGGCGTGTTCCGCAAAATCCGCTGCGCCTCGATCAAGCCCGATTTCATCCCCTTGGGCAGGTCGATCTGCGTGATGTCCCCCGTAACCACCGCCCGCGATCCCTGGCCCAGCCGCGTCAAAAACATCAGCATCTGCTCGGTAGTCGTGTTCTGCGCCTCGTCCAGAATAATAAATGCATGATCCAGCGTCCGGCCCCGCATAAACGCCAACGGCGCTACCTCGATCGCCTGACGGTCAATCAGCCGACGCACACGGTCCACGTCCACCATCGAGTGAAGCGCATCGTAAAGCGGCCGAAGGTACGGGTTCACCTTCTCCTCCAAATCGCCCGGCAAAAACCCTAGGCTCTCCCCCGCCTCGACCGCCGGCCGCGTCAAGATCAGTCTGTTCACCTGTTTGTTCAGCAACGCAGAAACCGCAGCCGCCATCGCCAGGTACGTCTTACCCGTGCCCGCAGGGCCGATCGCCAGCGTCAACTCGTTCGATTCGATCGCATCCAGGTATTCTTTCTGGCCGATCGTGCGCGGTTTGATGCCGATGTCGCGGCGAATCACACCCGGCGCGCGGCCTATCGCCGTGCCCAGTTCCGGAATCCCACGGACTCGCGCCTCGCCCAGCGCGTACGTGATGTCCGCCATCGACGGCGTATGACCGTGCCGGACCGCCGTCAGCATCTCGTCAAGCACCGTCTCCACAAGCGCCGCGTCGTCTTCATTTCCAATAATAACGACCTTCGCGCCTCGGTCCACGATGCGCGTACCCGTCTCGGACTGGATACGCCTGCGAAATTCGCCGTTCTTCCCAAAAAGTTTTATCGCTTCGTCCGGACTATAAAGTTCGAGTTCGTGTGTCAGATTCCAGACTACGTCCTTATGTTATTATGCGCGTTCGACTGGCCGCGCCGCGCGCCTACCGTTCCTGAGGGGCTTTTTCTATCCGGAAAACAGTCTCCCCTTCGCGGACCAGGTCTTTGCCGCGCCGAATAGCGGCCTCGATTTCCGTCGGATCGCTTCCCAAGTGCTCGGCCCGTTGGCGCGACGCTTCTATCTTGCCCTCGAGTTCTGCGCACGATTGCCGCGTTTGCGCCAGCTCCTCTGCGCTCTTCTGGTACTCCATGTACCGTCGAGGAAGCTCTCTCTGCTGGACGTACAGAGCGGTCAACGCCGCCACTAGCAGCAGGATCAGCCAATACCAACCCCTGTTTCTGTCGTCCATCTTCCTTCCCAAGCAGCCCGTACCTGCCGGTACGGCGTAACCGTCTGGGCGTGCGCAAAAACGCATGCCCTGTCAATAGAATATACGAATTCTGCATCTATCGCAACTAGCAAAAAAGGCGGGCTCGGCTTCTACCTCACCCGCGCTTAACCTCGCCGCCTATTTCTTTACATTATAAAAGGCATTCATGCCCAGGAACTCTGCCTGGTCGCCTAATTGTTCCTCTATCCTCAACAATTGATTATACTTGGATATCCGGTCGCTGCGCGACGCCGAACCCGTCTTGATCTGGCCCGCGTTCGTCGCAACCGCTATGTCCGCTATCGTCGAATCTTCCGTTTCACCGCTCCGGTGCGATATCACCGTCGTGTACCCGGCCCGGTGCGCCATCTGGCACGCTTCCAACGTCTCTGTCAGTGTTCCAATCTGGTTCAATTTCACCAGGATCGAGTTTGCTACGCCTTCCCGGATTCCTTTGCCCAGGAACTGCGTGTTCGTCACAAACAGGTCGTCACCAACGAGTTGCACGCGATTACCGAGCGTGTCGGTAATCTTTTTCCACCCGGCCCAGTCGTTTTCGGCCATACCGTCTTCAATGGAAATAATGGGATACTTGTCAACCCATTCCTTCCAGAATTCTACCATATTCTCCGACGACTTCTCCGGATTCTTCTCGGCGCCCAGCACGTATTTCTTCTTGGTCGAGTTGTAGAATTCACTCGATGCCGGGTCTATCGCCAGGAAAGCATCATCTCCCGCGATCAATCCGGCATTGTGGATCGCTCTCTCCAGAAGCTGGAAAGCCTCTTCATTGTTCGCCAGATTCGGCGCGAATCCGCCTTCGTCCCCGACTCCTCCCAGCAGATGCTCTTTGCTTAAGATCGTCTTGAGTGACTGGTAAATCTCGGAGCACCATCGCATGGCC
>JAPLKX010000551.1 GCA_026387845.1 Candidatus Hydrogenedentota bacterium
AGGTGATCCCGGTCGATTTGTACAGGCGCTGGCCGTCCTCGCCCTCGTCTTTCATGTAGGCGATAAGGCCGTCGGGCCCGAACCCGCACGCGATAGGCGAAAAACCAAGGCCGTCATCCAGGTTTCTTCGCTCATTGACCCACCCGTGATCGCAGTTGTCCATGTTGAAGAAATCAAACTCGCCGTAGACGTCCGCAAACTCGAACGGGATCGTATAAAAACCGCCGGCGTGGAACTGGAACGGGTTGAGGCGGGACCGGCTGCCCAGCAGGGCGTTCTTCAGCGGGTAGTCGGGCACGATGGTCTGGCCGACGTTGGAAACCAGCACGCGCCCTTTGAAATCGTACTTGTCGCCCGACATGGGCGGAAATTTCCCAAGCCCGTGCGCGAGAACCAGGGCAAGCTCGCCCGTCATGGCGAGGGAGTTGCGCATGGTTTCGGTGTTGTGCATGAACGGCGTGTCTTGCGGTTCGACGTACCTGTCATAGGATCGCACTCGGCCGAAATTGAGCAGCCGGTAGCAGGGGTATCCGAATTTCCGCCAGGCCAGGCTCATCCCGTAAGGCGTCTGGCCCATCTCTTTCCAGACACTGTTGTCATGCCAGCGCCCCACTTGCGGCAGGCTCACCTCTTTTTCAAGTTTCAGGTTCTGCCGCGCCGATATGAGCAGGATCTCGAAGACGCGCTCGGGCGGACCCACGAGATAAGACCCGGCCGCAAAGCTGAGGGTCTCGGGGTTGTCCTGCTCGTTGAACGCGGGGATGATGTCGGGCACGACCGTGAAGATTTCATCATACGGGTTGAAGAGCTCGACAATGCCCATATCCTGGGCAAGAAGCTTCTTTTTCTCGGTATGGTGCTCGACGAGTTCGACAAACCGGTCGCGCCACCGGTCTCTGGCCCGGTATTTCTGCAGGTAAGGCTGTTTGATGTCCAGCAGGTAGTCGAGCCGGTACCCCGCGGCATACCGGGCCTCGTCGTACTCGCGCTTCACGGCCAGGTAGGCGTTGAACGCCGGGCTCTGCAAATCAAGCGGCAGTTGACGCTCGAACGCCAGTTTGGCTTTGAGTGTTTCCTCGGAACGTTCGAGCAGCAGCGTGTCCAACACGTATTTGCATTGCTCTTCAAAGAACTTCCGCGTGGCCTTGTCCGTCGTGCGCAAAAAATCGAGCGTCCGTTTCGAGTCCGTCAAAAAGGCCGGGTGGTCAAACTGCGGCATAATCTTATCGAGCATCTCGAGCCGCGTTTCATTTTCGAGGTTGCGCGTACGCCACGGGTCCAGCCGCGTCGCAGATCGGCTGGCCAGCCGTTCCGCCTTCTGCGCCTCCTGATCTTCTTTGGTGAACTGAAGCGCGGCCAGCAGCCGGTTCTGTTCCACCCCCGCCTGGCTCTTTCCCAGCACGCGCAGCAGGTTCTTTGCCCCGTCCTCCGACATGGCGCGCCCTGTCGTGGCTACAAAGAAGACGTCGCGCGTAATGGTGTCTTTATATGGGAGGAGGCCCTCGAGCAGGCAAAGCTGGATCGCCGGCTCGTACGCCTGCAGCACGCCCAGCGCGTAATCCGGCAGCAGCGAGCACGCCGAGTAGTCCGCCGTCACCATGATCATCTTGTCGGTGGGCTGTTTAGCGCGCAGCACCCCGATGATAGTGGTGCTTTCGATGTTGTCCCACACCGTTTTTACGCGCAGCTTGATCCGGCGCCCGACATAATTGAATATGCCTTCGGTGGCGGCCACTCGCACGTAGTTCATGGGCACGCTCTCGTTCATGAACGGCCCCGACGGAATCCACCCATTGCCGACCACGTCGGACCACGGGATCGAACCCAGGCCCTCGGGATGCGCCACAATCACCGCCTCAAACCCCATCGCCGCATAGGTCGCCGCGTCGTACAGAATGTTCGCGGGCACCTTGCCGGTGCGCCCATCGAGCAGCGCGATGCACCCGTCGAATTTGCCGTGCGTCTTGAGCACCTCTTCGCTGACCAAGAGCAATTCGCCCGACAAACCGTCTTCCGGCGTCACCATCGGCTGCATGTGGTTGGGCCAGAACGGGAAGATCTCGATGTCATCGAGCCGCACGTAATCCCCGCGCGCACCAGCGGCAGAATCGCCCGATTGGGCGTAGATCTCGCGGTACAGAGTCCGCGGCATCGCGGTACGGTTTCCTTGCTCGAGTACCTCGAGCCCCGCTTCTTCAAACCGCGTGCGGATATAATCCTCGACCTGATAGAACCCGGGCTGGCCCATAAAACGCGAGCCAAACCCGAGCAGGTTGTCCAACTCGTTGCGCACCTTCTCCGGCGCCACGGCGGCCTGCATCGCGGCCGGCGTGTAGGCATCGGACGGCTGGACGGGCTCTGTCCTGGGTTTGGGCACGAATACGCGCAGCGTGAAAACGGCGACCAACACCGCCGCCAGGCAGAAGAACACGGCGACCGCGACCCGGATCCACGCAGCGCGCATTCGGGCCGTCTTGCTCATAAGACCACCACCTGCCGCACCACGGCCGGTTCAAGAAAGAAGTAATATGCATTAACAGCAAACACGATGGTTTCCGCCAGAAACGTCGCCATGAATACGCCGATAAAAAACGGAAACAACACGTTGCGGACCATCGCCGCTCCACCTATCTTGAGCACCAACAAACGTATCAGCCACGCCGCTAGAAGGCTCCCCCAGATGTTGAACGTCCAATAGCGCAACATCCCGAAACCATACGCCGACGCCGCCAGAACTATACCCGCCGGGTGGAACCAGAAGCCCGGATAAATGTGGCGAAGCACCGTGACGGCGGCCGTGGCCGCGCCCGCGCCGATATAACCCCACGCCGCTTCGCTGATGGGAGCGGCGTCCGCCGTGGCCGCAGCCGCGCCCAGGGACTCCTGCTTGATCCGGGCGTCGGCGACGCGCTGGAACTCGTCGTCCGGAAAGAACGCCCACGGCCGCCCGTCAAACCAGATGCGCATGCTCGTGGTGTCCGACCCAATCCCGTACAAACTGGATAGAAACACCCAGCCGCCGATCAGCATCCCGGCGGAAGTCCCCAGCACCACGCAATACAGGATGTGACGCGACTTGATCCGGATGCGCCGGGCAATCTCGAGGAATTCGAGCAGCAGGCCGGGCAGAATAAACAGAAGAACCATGCCCAGCGTGGTCCATGAGGCGAACATGGCGCCTTTCGCGCCAAGGAACGTGATTCCGCCCGCCAGCGGCACGAGCAGCCGCGTCCCCGTGCCGAACCATCCCAGCGGGGTGCCGCATTCGGCCCTCAGTTTCATCGCGACCAGACTGAAGAGAACCATCGCCGAAAACAGGACCGCCATCGCCCGCACGCCGATGCCCGCCCAGTGCGCCCACGCCAGCGCACCCACAAACGAGCCCAACAACAGCAGGTACGCAGTGCGATACGAGAACGGCTCGCGCTCGTCGTCCACGCCGTCAGACGCCGCTTGGGCGTCCTGGCCCGCCGGATCAATCCGCGCGCCCCCGCGAACAGCCTGCTTGACCGTTTTCCACAGGTATTTGCGGGCGTAAAACAGCGTAATGGCGCCGTACGTGAGGAACGTGGCCACCAACTGCTCTTCGGCGTAGGGATACACGCCCATCCCTTGGTTGCCGGTGCTCCCGATGGCCCAGCCCGTGGCTTCGCCGAGCCAGTGCAGCGATATGAATAGGAAGAAGCCAATCACCAGGCTCAGCAGCACGTTCAGTTCCATGAAGATGGCGAGGCTGAGGACAATCGTCGAGATGCTGAAATTCGTGAAGTTCCACATCCGGCCCCAGCCCGGGTCGGTAAAATAAGGTTTCAACTGGATCTCGATGTGCATGTTGGGCACGTCCGTGTTGTAGACGCTCCAGAACCGCATGATGCTCCAGAAAAGGCAGAGGCCGAACCCAACCCACATGGTTCGGTTGCGCCAGATCGAGGGCGGGGCGCCGTCGGCGCATTCGGGCTGATTGATGCCAAGAAGCGTCATGGGGATCTGCGCCACGGGAAGCGGATACCGCTCGTTGTTGATCCATTGCCGGCGGAAAATCAAGGCCAGTGAGAAGCCCGCCAGGACAAATAGCAGTATGAATCCCAGCCAACTCAATACGGGCGACGCCCACGCCCGCACCGGGATAAATCCGCCCAACACATACCGGATTCCCGCCACGCTGAACAGCGAATCCGGCGGCACCACAACTCCCGCGCGCTCGCTGCCGCGCATACCCGCGGCTTCCGCGGCCGTAATGGTTCGCCTGCCTCTGAACAGGCTCTCGTAAGCGTCCACGCACATCAGCTTGGGGTCGGCGAATTCGACCGTGCCGCTCCCCTCGAGGCGGAACTCGATGTACACGTGGTCGCGGATCGACGGAGCGAATTCAATCCCATACACGCCCACGCGCTTGAATCCGGTCTTGTGAATCGAGTTGATTTCGTTTCCGGGGCGCCCCGAAAACGCTTCAAACGCAAACGCCTCTTCGTCGTCGTAATACACCCTGCCGTAGCAGGTCGTGTCCGGCCCAAACCCGGCGCCGCGCGCAAGCAGGCTCAGCAGGTACCGCTGTTCGAACGTCAGGAAAGGACGCCCTTCCTTTTCCACCGGCACTCTGATCCGCACCCAGGCGGAGTCCTGCGGGTTCTCGCAATGGAGGACGGGGATTGACGCCCTCTCCCCTGATTCATATTCAGTTTCAACCCAGCGCACGTCGCCCGAAGCCGTGACATTGTTCGCGCCGGCTTGATTCAAACCGTGATCGAGCAGGTTTGGGCCGTGCGGCCACAGGCGGTCACTGACCGTGTCGATCTTGTCAAAATCCCCCTGAACCGGAAACGTGGAGCTCATCCAGATGAAGTTGGTCCAGAATCCCAGGCCCATGATGGGAACCGCTATCATCAGCATAAAAAAGACGCACGTCATCTCGGCGCGCGTCAGCAGACGCACATTGAAAAACCGATGCAGCAGGAAAGCCAGCCCGCATAGGCCCAGGAAAACCGACATCGCCGGAATCGCAAAGATATGCATGTTGTAATGCCACCCCTGGCCAAGGATGGTCTCGCCAAGGACCAGCATCACCGCCGTGACCAGAAGCGCAAAAAACACCACCGACAGCGAGTAAACCGTCACGCCGGATACCCGATCTTGTTCCCCCCGCTTCATGGGAAAGGCCCCGCCTCTGTTGGGTTCCTTCGCAGCATCCGGTCCCATTTCACGTGCATAGCCCGCTCTCGACGGTTACGGCTTATCACTGCCCGCTACGTCGCCCGCCGCATTTTTGTCAAACCCCGCGGCGAACGCCTCAAGTTTCCGCTCGTCCGCCGACGAGTATACCGGCTTGGTATCAATAGCGCAATCGATTGATCTCAACCTAATCCCGCATGTTATACTCGGATGCGGCAACTTCGCCGGCCGGACAATTCTTGCAGGTCCCCGGCGGCGAGTCAAGGGAAAACCGGAATCCGATTGCGAAAGTGGATTGAAATGGCTTTACAGACAGTTAAAGAAAGAATGCTGGCGGTGTTGCAGGGCCGCGAACACGACAGAGTGCCGTTCGCCCAGTACGTGCTCAGCCAGCACCACTGCCAGAGCTTTCCGTTAAAGAAAGAGCTTTGGGACACACTGGGGCCTGACAACGTCGGACAGATCCGGCTGTCAACCGCTTTTGGCTTCAAGACGCCCAACTGCCGGTTCGAGCACGAGAACATCGTCTACGAAGGCCGGGACGCTGTTCGGCACACCATGATTACGCCGCTCGGCGCACTCAACGAAGTGCGCCTGTATGAAGAATCCATGAAGTCCACGGCGGCGGCCACCCATTACGTCAAGACCGAGGATGACTACAAGATCCTCTTGTCCTACCTGAAGGACATCGAGGTGGTGGAAGACTTGCGGGACTTCAACAACGCCGTCGAGGAACTGGGGGATTACGGCCTGGCGCATTGCTGCCTGCCACGGACGCCGTTTCAGCAGACTTGGATTCAGTGGACCGACATGCGCGACCTCGCCGTCCACCTCGCCATGGCGCCCGACATCATGGATGAAGTTTTCACCGCCATTCAAAACGTCAACTACCGCGTCTATGAAGTGGTGGCCGGGGCCATTCAACACGCGCCCATCCCGTACCTGGTGTTTGGCGATAACCTCACCGCCCCCATGATTGGCGACCGCTACTTCCGAAAACACAACGTGCCGGCATACAACAAGATGGTCGATATGATCGCGGAAACCGGCGTCAAGGTCCCCGTGTTCGTCCATACCGACGGCTACCTCAAGGCGCTGTGGGAGGCGTTTGACGAGTGCAGAGTCGACGGGCTGGAATCGCTCTCCCCCCCGCCCGACAACGACACCAGCGTCGCGGTCGCCTCAGCGCGCTGGCCGAACATGCGATTTCTGGTCAATTTCCCATCGCCCGCACATATGCTCGAACCCAACGAAATCTACGA
>JAPLKX010000705.1 GCA_026387845.1 Candidatus Hydrogenedentota bacterium
GTGGTCATGGTCCAGAACAGACATGCCCACAGTCAGACCTCTAAACCGCGATAGGCTGTCGCCGAACCACCCCGCTGATCATGTCCAGGTAGTTGTTGACCTGCGTCGTGATCAGAAAATTGTCCATCACACGGCTGCGGCCGCGCTTGCCCATCTGCTCGGGCGACCTCCGGGTGCCGCAGGAGATAAATCGCCCGCTCGGCGGCTTCCGCGGCGTCCGCTACCAAAATCCCCGTGTCGCCGTCTACCACGTGCAGTTTGATGCGTCCCTGTCAAAAACAACCGCAAAGAACTTCCATTTAAGTCCCTTATGTCTCTTACGTCCCTTGTCCTTCTCACGCGTTTCCCCAAAAATCGCCCGCTCCTTGGTAACAACATCCATCCTCGAAATACAATTTCCCCACGGAGTGCCTTCAGAGATTGCCTCAAGGAAGGGGCGCGTTAACTAAACGTGACCGCGGCCAAAATCAGCATCGCTATCCCGATGGCCAGCTTGGCAAACAGCCCCGCAATCCGGCCCAACGCCGCGCCAAGACCCGTCCACGCCGCGTCCGAAGCCGTCCGCCGCATAAGCAGAACCTCATGGCCCGCCGCCCCCAAGAAAGCGCCCGCGCACGCTCCCGCAACCGTACCGATAACCGGCAGGACCGGCGTCCCTACAACCGCCCCAGCAATCGCCCCCACCAGCGCCGAAAGCGCCGCGCCACGGTCGCCACCGAATCGTTTTGCACCCAGCGCCGCCGCAACCGCCTCAACAACCTCCCCCAGGACCGCCAAACCAACCAGCACCGCCATCGCCCAACCGCCGAAATGTGTAAACCCCGTGATGGCCCACGCCGCACCAATCGCCCCAACAATCACCCAGTTGCCAAACAGACCCACCAAGTCCAGCGCCAAACCCACGGCGATCACGACCCCAAACACAAACCAGCCCAATATGGCAACCACCGTCATCATCGCGCCGTGTTCCCTTCGGCTGTCTCTAATTCATTATTCATCATTCATCATTGCTTTTCATTACACCAGAAGATGTCCCCGGTTGTCCAATCATGGTAAAATCCACTGATCAAAAATCGGCCAATTGGCGCGGGCGCAACACCCGCGCCCCCTCTTTTTTCAAAGGAGTTGACGTGAAAGCAACTTTGGATTGCCTCGAATGCATCGCCAGCCAGGCTCTCCGCGCCGCGCGCGTCGCCACCAACGACCACGCCCTCCAGCGGCGCATCTTTGACGAGACGGTGAAACGCATTCCCGAAATGGACCTCGCCAAATCACCCGCCGAACTCTCCCTGATCATATACGAGCTTGCCGCCGGCCTCACCGGAAACATCGACCCATACAAAACCCTCAAGTACGAACAAAACGCCGCCGCACTCGAACTCGAACCCCAGTTGCGAAGATTGATCGAAACCAGCACCGACCCCCTCGCCACCTCCCTCCACCTGGCCGCCGCAGGAAACATCATCGACCTCGGCATCCAAACCCACGGTTCCATCGACGTCCAGGCCGCCATACAGCAGGCCATCAATGAACGGTTCGCCATCGACCATTCCGACGAATTCCGCTCTTCCCTGTCCCATTGCCGTGACCTCCTCTACCTGCTCGACAACGCCGGCGAGATCGTCTTCGACAAAATACTCATCCAGGAACTCCAAAAATCTACCCCCGTCACAGCCGTCGTCAAGGCCGGCCCCATGATCAACGACGTACTCATCGCTGACGCCGAGCAGGTCGGCCTCACCGGGGTCTGCTCCGTCATCGACTGCGGCGGCGCGTTTGTCGGCTCCCCCTTGGGCCTCGTGCCCGAGTCATTCAAGCAGCGCCTCCGCCAGGCCGACATGATCGTCGGAAAAGGCCAGGGCAATTACGAAACACTCGACTCGTTCGATGGCGACGTCTTCCTTATCCTAAAAGCCAAATGCGCCATCATTGCCCAACACATCGGCGTCGACCGCGGCCAAGTCGTCCTAATCTCCACACGCACACGAAAAAACTCAAGGCTACCTCAAACCTAAGTACCACGCCAGGACGCCCTACAGGAATTCAATACCAGTCAGCCCGAGCCGAGGGATTTGATACCAGTCAGCCGAGCGCGGCATAGCCGCAACCAAACTGTATCCTGAAAAATGCTGGCCTATTTGGAGTGCGGCAGCTTGCTGCCGCTTTTTTACGGGGCAAGGCTCTTCCTGCAAACGATGTCGCACTTGTTAGACAGGCCTTTCCTGCCGAAAAAGCGGCAGCAAGCTGCCGCACTCCAAATAGGCCCCTTGTTAGAAGTATGTTTGTGAACAGTTACGAAACTTTTTCACGCTTTCTGACGTTTAGGAACCCAGGATTGCCCCCACCCCGGAGGGTTCGGCGCTATCCTGGGTAGTAGCCGGCCCCCACGACAGAACCCGGGAACGGGTTCGACAAACCAGCTTGCTTTGAGTCCGGCGGAACCAGGATGGTAAAATGACGCCGGTTGCGATGGAACAGACGGGGAGCCGGAAGGCCGCCGGCGCGAGCAGCCCCGTACCGGGGTTGCCGGATTGAGAAGTGTCGCATCGGCCGAACTTGGAGCTATGCCCTGAGAATCAAAACGTCAGAACCTATGCCTATACGCCGCCAGGCACTCCCACTTATTCCGCTGCTCGCCCTCCTTGTCCTCCTCGGCGCCGGCTGCCCCGCCCGCCAAGTTGAACTACCCGACAGAATCCGCTTCGATCTCTTTGCCAGCGGCGACAGCCAGACCGGCATGTACGGCAAAACCCTCGATAAACCCTTCCGCGCAACCGTCGAAGGGCCCCACCGGCGAGGCGCCCTCGGCGGAGAAGGCGGCCGAGAACCCGTCCCCGCCGTCGATGTGACCTTCGAGGTCGAGCGACCACCGAACGGGGCCGTCTTTGCCGAAAACAAGAAGCCTCTAATCACCGTAAAAACCGACGCATCCGGCACCGCGCCCGCCCTCCCCG
>JAPLKX010000623.1 GCA_026387845.1 Candidatus Hydrogenedentota bacterium
TAACTACGTGTGGACCTTCACCACGGGCGAGGTCCCAGACACCACCGCACCGATGATCAGTTCCACTTTCCCTAGAAACGAAAGCGCCGGCGTACTACTCGGCAGGAACCTCGCCGCAACCTTCAGCGAGGCGATGGACCCTTGGAGCTTCACCACAGGTGAGACCCCAGACACCGCCCCACCGATGATCAGTTCCACTGATCCTGCAACCGGAAGCGTCGGTGTGCCGCTCGGCAGGAACATCGCCGTAACCTTCAGCGAGGCGATGGACCCCTTGACGATCACCACCACAACATTCACCTTGGACCAAGGGACGCCGCCGACATGGACCTGGACGCAGACGACCAATTCTGCCTATACGCCCGCGACGCCGCTCTCTGAAGGCGCCCACACCTTGTATGTTCAGGAACGGAATGGCGCCGGCGACTGGTCGACATCCGGCAGCTTTACCATCGTCGTCGGCGCGGGCGAAGGTGAAGGCGAAGGCGAAGGCGACGAGCCTGACGAGGATGCCGACGGCGACGGGTTGACGGCCGCGGAAGAAGCAGCCATCGGCACGGACCCAGACGACCCGGATACGGATCACGACGGGCTCGACGACGGGTATGAACATATCTACGGCCTGGATCCTTTGAATGCCGAGGATGCCTACCAGGACGCCGATGATGACGGGCTCACCAATCTTGAAGAGTACCTGCTGCATTCGGACCCTACCGACCCCGATTCGCCCCGGCACACGTTCTACATCTCCGCGGCAACCGGCGTTGATGTTCCCACCGCAGGCACGCTTGCCGATCCCTGGCTCACCATCTCGTATGCGCTCACTCGAGTGACTCCCAGCCAAGCCCTGCCGATGACGCTGGTGGCCCTCCCCGGAACCTACGAGGAGGACGTGACTCTGAAGCCGTACGTGATGCTGGCAGGCGCCGAATTGGAGGCCAAGCCGGTCATCGCCGGCACGGTCACCGCGGCGGCGGCGACGGAACTCCGGCGGATTGCCCTCACCGCACCCCAGGGGGAAACCACGGGCGTACTGCTGGACATCGCCAATGACGCGGTCCGGGTACGGCAAGTGGATTTCTCCGGTGCGGGCTTCACGGGCATCCGGTTCGATTCGCCGACAGGTTTCGGCGTCCTCATCGAGGAGTGCCTGTTCACGGGTTTGCAGACGGGCATCGAGATCTTTGAGGCCATTCCCACGATACGCCGCTGCAAGTTCGAAGATCTTTCCGCGGACGCGATCGTGCTGCACCCGCGTACGAAAGGAACAAAAAGCGGAAATGACGGCAGCCTGGGTGAGGCCGGCAACGCCAATTCCGGCTACAACACGTTTGCCTCGACGATAGAAGGTTACGCCGTGGTCAATGAGCGCGAGGGCGAGCCGCTCGTGATGCAAAACAATGACTGGGACACGGATAACACCGACGAAATCGCCAGCCACATCGGCGGCGCCGGCGCGGATGAGGTTGACTTCTATCCCCCGCTGGCCAAAGGGGCCGGCATGACGGCCGCCAGCGTTTTCTGCTCTGTTTGGGACGTCGCGGACAAGACGCCCGTAGAAAATGCCTCGGTCCGTTTAAGCCCTGGCGCCTTCAACCCCGTAACGGAAAACACGGCCGGCGTGTACACCTTCGCCTGTGTGCCGCCCGACGCCTGGACGTTCACGGTCTCTGCGCCCGCCTGCCCGGATGCGGCCCAGTCCGCCGATGTTGAAGCCGGCGAATCCAAAAGCCTGTTGTTTCCCATGGAAATGAGCGGCCAAAGCGAGGGCGAAGGCGAGCCCAACGACGATGAGCCCCCCACGGGCTGCTTCGGAAGATGAACCGTTTGGGGGCCGCGGGAGAAAAAATGGCTCCGCGGTCCCCTATTTCACGAAGGATGCCGGCGAAAGATCTGTAGCCATAATGCTGCGGCTGAACATGGTCTTGCGCTCGGTGCATCTACGCGTCGTGCGCAGATGTCGAGAACAAAGATTCCAACCACCAACCCGAAACACTTTGGCCCCCGCCCGAGTCCGTGCTCGTCCGTGCCATCCGTGTGCATGATTTTCTGCCCGCGCATATGATAACGTGCATGCACTGGGACGCGACGCATAAGGACAGGATCAACCATGGCTCAAGACAATCAACCTCTCGTGGCCGTCATAATGGGAAGCAAATCCGACTGGGACGTGATGAAATCGGCGTCAGACACCCTGGCGGAACTGGGCGTGGCGCACGAGTGCAAGGTGCTGTCCGCCCACAGAACGCCCGCCGCACTTGCCGATTACATTACCGATGTCGAATCGCGCGGATGCGAGGTGTTCATAGCGGCCGCGGGCGGCGCGGCGCATCTGGCGGGGGTGGTCGCCGCACAGACGTTGCGGCCCGTGCTGGGCGTGCCGATGTCAAGCACGCTGCAGGGGCTGGACTCGCTGCTGTCGATGGTGCAGATGCCCGCGGGTGTTCCCGTCGGAACGCTGGCCATCGGCAATGCGGGCGCCGTCAACGCCGCACTGTTGGCCGTTTCTATCCTGGCAACGCTCAAGCCGGCGCTCCGCGAAAAAATCCAAGACTACCGCGACACACTGGCAAAAAAGATCCTTGAGGAAAAGCTGCCGTAAGGCACTCGGCGAACTTCATCGGGTCTGCCTGCGTTTCTCGGCAAGCAGCGCGATCCCCTGCGCGTTGATGTTCGCGTGGGGATCAATGTAGACGTGATCCTGCTCGTTCAGCACCGCCCCGCACCAGGCGAGGTGTGCGTCAATCGCCGCACGGACCCGCTCCTCGCAAAATGCCTCCAACTCCGCCCCGGACAGGCCCGACTCCACCGCGTCGTTCAAGATTGCCTCCAGCCGGTCCAGCGCCGCCAAAAAGACCTCGGCCCCACCCGCCGGATCGTCCAACTCGCCAAAATGCGTCAGGTACACACGCGACGGATCGAGCGCCAGGATCCGCCGCACGCTTGCCCGCGCCTCGTCCGGGTCGAAATCCGTGGGCGCCGCTGAACACAGCAGGAACGGTTTCACGCTGGGCCGCGACTTCCGATATTCCACGCCAAACGTGTCGCCGGTGTAGACGGCGTTCTCGTCGGAATCGTGGATGCAGAAATGGTGGTTGGCATGCCCGCGGGTGTGCAGGAACGTCAGCGTGTGCCCGCCCAACTCCACCTTCTCATGGTCCTCCATCGCACGGACGCGCCCTGCCGGAATCGGCCTGATCCGGTCATACAGCCGCTCGAACTCCTCCTCGCCGTACACACGCATTGCGCTCGCCACGAGCCGCGACGGGTCGACCAAGTGGCGTACGGCCCGCGAATGCGCAAGCACCGTCGCGTCCGGGCATCGCTCGGCCAGGGCTGACGTCCCGCCCGCGTGGTCGAAATGCAGGTGCGTGATGATGATCCACCGCACAGACTCGGGTCGTATTCCGTCTTCCTCCATTCCCTGCAGCAAATATGGCAACGCCCGGGCGGTGTTGTTCTCGATAAAAGCCGCCTCGCCTCTGTCTTTTAACAGGTAAGAGGCGGCATGTTCCGGCCCCTGGTAGTGGCAATCAATTATTTTCGGCTTCATGCCGCGCATAATACCGGCCGTAGCCGCGGTTTTCCAACCCGCGCCTACTCTTGTGTTTTTCCTCGACCCTGTGGCAAGATAGGTGCATGCCAGAGGAGCAACTACCCGCACTGCCGCCCAGGCAGGAAGTCAAACGCGAAATCGTCGAATTTGTCAAGATGATCGCGTGGTTCCTCGTCATGTTCTTCATTGTAAAGACTTACGTCGTGGAAGGTTACGAAGTTCAAGGGCCGTCCATGATCCCTACGCTCAACGACCACGAGCGCATTTTTGTCCTCAAGCTGCCCCACATACTCAGCGAGTTCCAAACGTTCAACGGCATCAACGCATTGGCCCCCGGTGACATCGTCGTGTTCTACAGCCCGGTCGAGCCCAACAAAAGATACGTCAAGCGCGTAATCGCCAAAGGCCCGAGCAGCCACCCCGGAACGGTCAGTGCCGATGACGTGAATTCGCCCGCAGAGACCACCACGGTCCGGTTCGACGAAGGGACCGTATTTGTCAACAACAGACGCATCGAAGAGCCTTATCTCCAGCCTGAACAAAAAGTTAGCGCTGACGCGACGGGGGATGTCCGGTTGGGTCCCCGAACCTATTACGTTCTGGGAGACAACCGTGGCGTCAGCAGAGACAGCCG
>JAPLKX010000719.1 GCA_026387845.1 Candidatus Hydrogenedentota bacterium
TTCTGACTTCTGACTCCTGATTGCTTTACATTTGCATAACCGCCTGAACAGGAAGGTTTCTTGAATTCATGCCGACGCAGAAACAGTTTGACCGCACGCTGGTAACCAGCGCCCTGCCCTATGCCAACGGCCACATCCATCTGGGCCACATCGCGGGGTCGTACCTGCCGCCGGACATCTATGTCCGGTACAAACGGCTTCGCGGGGCGCGCGTGCTGTTTGTGGGTGGGTCGGACGAGTACGGCGTGCCCATCACGCTGAGCGCCCTCAAGGAAGGCGTGACACCCACCGAGATCATCGACCGGTACCACGCCGCCAATGAAAAAGCGTTCGCCGACATCGGCATCTCGTACGACATCTACGGGCGCACGTCGTGGCCGCTTCACATCGAAACGACGCAGGCGTTCTTCCGCAAGCTCTACGAGAAGGGCCACATCGAAAAGCAGGTTATGAGACTGTGGTATTCCGAGCAGAGCGACCGGTTTCTGCCGGACAGGTACGTCAAAGGCACCTGCCCGAAGTGCGGCTACACCGATGCCAGCGGCGACGAGTGCGAGAACTGCGGCGCACAATACGCTTCCGAAGACCTCGTCGCGCCGCGGGCAAATATTCCCGGCGACACTTCCCCGCCGGTGCTGCGGGACTCGGCGCATTGGTTTCTCCTCTTGCAGGATTTCGCGGAGCGGATCAAGGCGTGGCTCGACGAGCACCCGGAGTGGCGGCCCAACGTCCGCGGGATCGCTTACGGCTGGGTGTCGGACCTGCGGGCGCGGTGCATCACGCGCGACACCGACTGGGGCGTGCCCATCCCGCTGGACGATCCCGACACGAAAAACAAGCGCCTCTACGTCTGGTTTGACAACGTGATCGGCTACGTGACCAACACCCGCAAATGGAGCGAAACAGCGCTCGGCGACCCCGACGAGTGGAAACGGTGGTGGAAAAACCCCTCGAGCCGGCTTATCCATTTCATGGGCAAAGACAACGTCCCGTTCCACGCGGTCATTTTTCCGGCGATGCTGATTGGGCAGGAAGACTACGTGCTGGCCGACAACGTCGTGGCGAACGAATACCTCAACGTGTACAACCGCGAACTCGGCAAGTCCGAAAAAGGATCGAAATCGCGCGGGAATATGATCAGCGTGAAATGGATCGTGTCGAAACTGCCGGCGGACGTCGTGAGGTACTACCTCTGCGCGAACGCGCCCGAGACCCGCGACGCCAGTTTCGATTGGGACGAACTGATAGCCCGGTACAACGGCGAACTATGCGACGTGGTGGGCAACTTCGTGCACCGCTGCCTCACCATGGCCGTAAAGAATTTCGACCACAAAGTGCCGAACCACGGCCCGCTCGACGACGATGACAAGGCCATGCTCGAATTCCTCCCGCAACAGGTCGACTCGGTTGCCGACGCCATCGAGAACTTCCGGTTCCGCCTGGCCATCGAGCGATACATCGAAACAGGCCGGCGCGCCAACCAGTATTTCGACACCAAAGCCCCGTGGGTGACGAGGAAAACCGATATCGAGCGGACCGCGACGACCCTCTACGTCTGCTGCCAGGTCGTCAGGACGCTGTGCACGTTGTCGGCGCCGTTCCTGCCCGGCGGCGCCGAGAAACTCGCCGGCATTTTGAACATCGCGCTGCCAAAGAACGGCCCCGCAGGCGGACCCGACGCCTGGGAAGACGCAAAACGCGAATTCCCCGCCGGAACTCCCATCAACGACCCCGTCGTCCTCTTCCCCAAACTCGACAAAGACATCATCGCCGACCTCGCCGACCAACACGCCCGCGGCGAAGCGTTCTAAGCAGATATTCAACTGTGGTTGTTGGGACGCCCCCTGCCGCACTTCTCAGTGCGGCAGGGGGCGTCCCAACGACCGCGCCTACGACGAAGCCTGGAGTTACAGCGGGAGGAA